>DASXPC010000062.1:0-15005 GCA_036493815.1 Fimbriiglobus sp.
CTTCTCCGAAGTCACCTTGAAGGTCGGGGCGTCGTCGGCACAGGCCGACAACGAAAGCAAAAAGAGTATTGTGGTAATTCGGAGCACGACCCACCTCACGCATAGACAACGGGTTCATCGAGAATAAACTTCTCCGCCCAATACGAATTCGACAACTCGTCCCGTGCGAATTCTGAGAGTTCACACCGGGTAAGGTCCACCCGGTCGAGCGATTGTAACTGATCCCAACGAGCCAGGGCGACCGCCCCGACCGGGCCGAGGCGGTTTTCCCGCAGGCTCAATTCCTTGAGGCTGACAAATCGCTCGGAATCGGCCAACGCTTCGACGCCGCTATCGCCGATTTCGCCGATGTCATTGTCTGAAAGGTCGAGGGTCACCAACCTGCCGACGGAATGCGAGCGGGCCAGGTCGGCGAGCCCCGCGTCCCCGGCGTACTGGCTGGCGAGGTCGAGGTGACAGAGTTGCCCCAGTCTCTCCGATTGTGCGAGTCGTTGGACGCCGTGGCCGTGAACGCAGACTTCAAAAACCTGTTCATCCCCGCGAAGCGTCAGCGAGGCAATCGACCCGAACCCGGGATGATCAATGAGGACGTCCAACCCGTCGTCGCCGACCGGATTGCCGGAGAGGTCCAGGCGGGTCAGCTTGGGAAATGTCGGTATCATCGGCCAACGCGGGAGGTCTTCGCCCCAGACGCGGACGTTGCGGAGGACGAGTGACGTCAGGTTCCGCAGCCCGCCGTTGTAAAAAAGCCGGTCGAATCGATGGTGGATGCCGACGTTATTCGACAGGTCTAGGGTTTCAATCTTTGAGAGGAACGGCAGGCCGACAAGGGAATCCACCGTTTCCACGGCCGTGAGTCGGAGGCTTCGCAGCGGAACGCGGAGTAGGGCGTCGGCATGGGTCGTGACGTCGAATGGCGTGGCCCAGAGTTCTTCGACGAAGCCACGGGCAAACCCCTGACTGCCCCGCAAGTGTGGGATCGACCATCTCGATCGATAACGGTCCAGCAGTTCTTTTTCCCGGTGTCGCAAAGCGGGCCGCCGGGGGTCCGTGGCCGACAGGTTGGCGAGGTCGATTTGCAACCGGACGAACGCAGCCCGGTCCGGGTCGCCGTGCTCTTCGAGCCAATCGGCATAAACGAGCCGTGGCAGGTCGTCCGCCGGTGCGGCCAGGACCGCTTCGTAGAGGGCGTCGCCGGCGGTCATTACAAAAGCCCGGTACGTTCGTCGTAGCCGAACATGAGGTTGAAGTTCTGCACCGCGACGCCGCTAGCGCCGCGGATGAGGTTGTCTTCGGCCGCGAGGACGATCACTTTGCCGCGGACGACGCGCACGGCGAGGTCGAGGTAGTTGGTATGGGCCATGTCTTTTGTGGCCGGCAATGATTCCCGTACCCGCACGAACGGCTTGTCGGCGTAATAATCGTTGAACCGGTTGAACAGGGCGGTTTGGTCCACGGGCTTGGTCGGCGTCGCGTAGATCGTGCTGAAAATGCCGCGGTCCATCGGCACCAGGTGGGGCGTGAAGATCACGTGCACCGGTTCGCCGGCAACGTCGGTCAGGGCCTGTTCGATTTCGGGCGTGTGGCGGTGCTTGCCGACGTTGTAGGCGATGAAGTTTTCGTTGCACTCGGGGAAGTGGAAGCCAAGTTTCGGCGTCCGCCCGCCGCCGGAGACGCCGCTTTTGGAATCGACGATGATGCCGGTCGGTTCGATCAGTTTCGCGGCCAAAAGCGGGGCGAGGCCAAGGATCGCGGTTTGCGGATAACAGCCGGGGTTCGCCACGAGTCGGGCGGTTTTGATTTTCCCGGCGTAGAGTTCGGGCAGGCCGTAGACGGCGTGGGCCAGGTTTGCCGGGTCGTTCTGCGGTTCGCCGTACCACTCGGCGAACACGGCCACGTCCTTCAGCCGGTAATCCGCACTCAGATCGACGACACGAATCCCCCGTTCCAGCAGCGGTTTCACGCATTCGGCACTTACGCCGTGCGGCAGGCAACCGAACGCACAGTCAACGCCCTTCGCCTTGAGGCGGTCCGTGTCGAACGGTTCACAACGCATGTCCAAACGACCAAAGAGCGACGGGTGCAATTCTGAAACGAGCGGCGTCCCCTGCGCCCGCGATGTAACCGCGACGATTTCCGCGTGCGGATGGAGAAGTAGAATTTTCATCAACTCGACGGCCGTGTAGCCGGAGCCGCCGAGAATCGCGATTTTCGTCATTCGTCAATCATCCTTCGTCATTCGGGCTATTCCGCTAATATACGAGCATCCGTTTTCCCAAACGGTTCGCCCGGGTTTTCCGATAACGATTTACAGTTAACGAATCACGAGCAACGAATGACGCCCGACGACGGCCCACTGACGATTTCCGACGCCGCCAGGCGGATTCGCAGCGGCGAATTGACGCCGAGTTCGCTGCTGGAGATCTGCCTCGACCGGATCGACCGGTACGAGCCGAAGGTGAAGGCGTGGGTCTACCTCGACCGCGAGCGGACGAGACGCGAAGCGGAACATCTCACCAAGGAATTGAAGGAAGGTCTCGACCGCGGCCCGCTGCACGGCATTCCCGTCGGCATCAAGGACATCATCGACGTCTACGACATGCCGACAGGGTGCGGATCGAAGCTGTGGGCGAACAGCTACGCGCGAAAGGACGCGACCTGTGTTGAACGACTGCGGCAGGCCGGGGCGCTGATTCTCGGCAAGACGGTCACGACCGCCTACGCTTACCTCGACCCGCCGGTCACGCGGAACCCGTGGAACCTGGAGCGGACGCCGGGGGGCAGTTCGAGCGGCAGTGCCGCGGCCGTGGCGTGTGGCATGTGCCTGGGGGCGCTGGGCACGCAGACGGGAGGGTCCATTATTCGCCCGGCGGCGTATTGCGGGGTGTGTGCATTGAAGCCAACTTATGGGCGGGTAAGCGTTGACGGCGTGTTGCCACTGGCGCCGAGTCTGGACCATGTAGGGGTCATGGCGAATTGTGTGAGGGATTTGGCCATGCTATTTCAAGTCATCGCCGGATATGACCCCGATGCTCTGTTCACCCGAGCGTTACCGGTCCCAGATTGTATCAGAGCCGTCGATAGAGAAATCGCACAAGTCGGATCGGAACGAAATCTCGGTGAGCCGGCCAATCGTAGGTTTTTTCCTCGCCCCACGGAAATGTTCCCGGATACTTTGTCTTCCGAAATCACCAAGTTCATGCGACGAGTGGAACGGGATTTAACTACTTTGGCCGACTCGTGTGCAGCGGTTGATCAGATCGTTCTTCCCGCTGAGTTCTCGCAAATTCATGAAAGCCATCGTCGCCTCATGGCGAGTGAAGCAGCCCGAACTCATATCAACCGCATTCGACGGCATCCGGAAGACTACCCGCCTCGAATAATGGAGTTGATCGAAAGCGGTTTATCTGTGACTCGGGATGAAATGGATCATGTGAATTACATACACGGAGAACTATCTTGGCGAATTATGCTGCCTTATAGTGCCGACCCATTGATTACGCCGGCCTGTGTAGACACTGCTCCCACTCCGGAAACAACTGGCAACCCTTGGTGTAACAGCCCGTGGAGTTTCCTCGGTTTGCCAACGACAACGATCCCACTGGGGTGGTCTTCTGATGGCTTACCAATGGGAGTCCAGTTTGTAGGGCATGAATACAGGGAGGATTCTCTCTTAGCCCGATCGGCATGGGTCGAAGCTGTATTCCTTCTCGATAAGGCAACAAAGCCCCGTGCTCTTCCGCCGGTGTCTTAATGTCATCCCTCGCCGACGTACTCGACGTCCTTTACGAGGACAATCATTTGCTCGGCTTGAACAAGCCGGCGGGGTGGCCGACAACGCACTTTGACGGCAAGGAAGAAACCGTCGATCGGCTTGCGAAAACCTATCTGAAAGAGAAACACCATAAGCCTGGGAATGTGTTTATTGGTGTCGTGCATCGGCTCGATAAACCGGTGAGCGGGGCATTGCTGTTTGCCAAGACGAGCAAGGCCGCGGCCCGGCTCAGCGAGCAGTTTCGTGAAGGGGCGGTCGAGAAAATTTACTGGGCTGTGGTCGAAGAGAAGAAGTCCACCGCCAAGCCGTTCGTGTGGGACGAAACGGGTTCGCTCGACGATTGGCTGTTGCACAAGGATGCGGAACACCGGGTCGATGTGGTCACCGCCGAGACGCCGGGGGCAAAGCCGGCCCGACTTTTCTACACGGTAAAGGCCCGGCACGCTGGGAAGGTCTGGCTGGAACTGAAGCCCCACACGGGCCGCAAACACCAATTGCGGGTCCAACTCGCCCACCGCGGCTGGCCCGTCTACGGTGACCGAAAATATGGATCACTACGAACTCTTGGCCATGCGATAGCTTTACACGCGAGGCAATTGACCGTCTTGCACCCAGTCAAGAAGGACCCGCTGACGATCACGGCCGAAGTGCCGCAACACTGGAAGGGTCGGTTTGCTTATTTGTTGCATGAGACGCCATTATGACCCCCGACGAAAAACTCGCCGCAATCCTGGCCGCCGTGCAAACCGACCCCGGCAACCGCGGCTTGGCACGCGATCCGGTTGATAATCTGTTCACCGCCACGACGGGGGACTTCGCGGCGGCGTGCCAAAGTATTGCGGATACAAAATCAATTGCAGCGATTGTTGGAACCGGCTTCTATATCCCGTCCGCAAGGCCGCCTGCATTTGAAACTGATGGGCCACTAGGAGCAGCGTTTTTATTAAGAGTAGTCACGCACCTAGAAGGAGTTAGTGCCTTACTGGCGGAACGACCAATCGATAAAGCGGTCAATGCAGCCGTAAAGAACTGCAACTTGTTTGTCAAAGGACAAAGAACTCATGTAATTTGGATCGAGAGAGCCGGACCTGCGATGGATGGGAATTGCTACACCATGCGTGGGATGAATATCGCAGACAAGCTTAACAGTCGGTTCAATACATTCGCTGGCTGCGTACATCCCGGTTTACCGTTCATCGGCATCGGCGACGGTGGCAACGAAATCGGTATGGGGAAAATCTCCCACGAAACCATCGTCAAGAACATCCCGAAGGGTGACCTCATCCATTGCCGCGTCGCCACCGACCACCTGATCGTCGCCGGGGTCAGCAACTGGGGGGCGTACGCACTCGCGGCGGGCATTTATGTTCTTCGTGGGGTGAAGCCTCCGCCCGACCTTTTCGACCCGGACCGGGAGAGGGAGATTCTTGAAGTGATGGTTCGCGAAGGGCCGCTTGTGGACGGCGTAACGGGGAAACAAGAGGCGACGGTGGACGGGCTCTCTTGGGAGGAATACGTCAAGCCGCTGGTTCGCATCCGGGAAATTCTGGAGTCATAGGCATGTCGGACCTGATGAATTCCACCGGTGCGGCAGTGCGGACGGCGTGCCGAGCGGGGACGTGGAAGAACCCGACGCCGGGGCTGGCTTTGGGATATGTGCAGGCGAATCTCGTCTGTCTGCCGAAAGATTGGGCGTTCGACTTTCTACTTTTCTGCCAGCGGAATCCGAAGCCGTGCCCGCTGCTCGACGTGACCGAGCCCGGCGATGCGGAGCCGAGACAGGTGGCGAGGGGAGGGGACCTGCGGACCGATTTGCCGGCGTACCGGGTCTGGGAAAATGGGAAACTGATCGAAGAGCCGGCGGACGTGACGAGTCATTGGCGGAACGATCTGGTCGGATTCGTCATCGGCTGTTCGTTCACGTTCGAGAATGCGCTGATGGAGGCCGGTGTACCCGTACGTCACATTGAGGAGAACGTAAACGTGCCGATGTACCGGACGAGTATCGCGTGCAAGCCGGCGGGCCGGTTCGCGGGGCCGATGGTCGTCTCGATGCGACCGTTGCACCCCGCGGAAGCTTTGCTTGCGACTCGCGTTTGCACCAAATACCCTCTCGCCCACGGGGCCCCTATCCATTTCGGCGACCCCTCGGCGATCGGGATCAAGGACGTGTCGAAGCCCGACTTCGGAGATCCGGTAACAATCAAGCCGGGCGAAGTACCGGTGTTCTGGGCCTGCGGCGTGACCCCCCAGGCGGCCGTCATGCACGCGAAGCCGCCCTTTGCAATCACGCACAAACCGGGGCATATGTTCCTGACGGATCTGAAGGATCGAGACCTTGAGGCGGTTTAGCCCGTGACAATGTTGCCCCGATTCACCAAAATAGTTGCGTCAGTTCCCGCCGACTCTCCAATCCGAGGTGCGTCATGTCGAGTCCGACTCGCCGAGCCTTTCTGAAATCGTCAGCTGCCGCCGGGGCCGCGGCCCTGACCATCCCCGCCGTGCATGCCGCGGGAAGCGACGTCCTGAAACTCGGAATCGTCGGCACCGGCGGGCGGGGGTCCGGGGCGGTCGGCAATGCGTTCGAGGCCGACGCCAATACGAAGCTCGTCGCGGCCTGCGACGTATTCGACGACCGATTGCAATCGGGACTCGGCAACCTCAAAAAGCAGTTCGGCGACCGGGTGGACGTGCCGAAAAGCCGCCAATTCACGGGCTTCGACGGGTATAAGGGGGTGATCGATTCGGACGTGGACGTGGTGCTGCTCACCACCTCCCCCGGATTCCGGCCGATCCACTTCGCCTACGCGGTTGAAAAGAACAAACACGTGTTCATGGAAAAACCGCACGGCACCGACGGCCCGGGTGTCCGGAGCGTTCTCGCTTCGGCCAAGGAGGCGGTGAAGAAGAATTTGTGCGTCGTCTCCGGGTTCTGCTACCGCTACGACGCGTGGAAGCGGGACATGGTGAAGAAGATCCACGACGGCGAGATCGGCAAAGTGCTAGCGATCCACGCCACCTACAACACCGGTGCGTTGTGGGACCGATCCGGACACGCCAAAAGCCTGGACCCGCGGGAGATGGATTACCAGCTTCGCATGTGGTACTACTTCTCCTGGCTGTCCGGCGACCACATTGTCGAGCAGGCGATTCACAACGTGGACAAGGCCTGCTGGGTGATGGGGGACGAATATCCCGTTCACGCCATCGCCTCGGGAGGCCGGCAAGTGCGAACCGCCGCGAAATACGGTAACATCTTCGACCACTTCTCGGTGGTGTACGAATACGCGAGCGGGGCGAAAGTTTTCCTGCAGTGCCGGCAACAGGCCGGCTGTAAGGGTGGGGTGATGGATCACGTCATCGGGTCGAACGGCTCGGCCCAGTTGATGGACCATACCATTACGACCGCCGCCGGAAAGTGGGTGCATCCGACAGCCGCGTCCTACGACCTCGGCCCGGCCTACGTCCAGGAACACCGCGAACTCTACGCGGCCATTCGGGCGGGGAAGGTTATCAACGAAGCCGAACGGTCGGCTAAGAGCACGCTGATGGGACTCCTCGGGCGGCAGGCGGCGTACACCGGCCAACAGGTGCGGTGGTCGGACATGATGAATTCGAAGGAACACCTCCTGCCCGATACCTTCGCCTGGGGACCGAACCCGGTGAAGACCGTTGCCATACCGGGCAAGACGAAGTTCGTTTAAGCTCCGGCTCCGCAGGGATTCGATTTGTCCACTTTTTGGAGTCATCATGAACCGCCGCCAATTCCTCGCCGCAACCGCGGCGAGCGGAGTTGTCGCCTCGACGGGCGTCGCCGGTGATTTGCCGCTGCCGAAGCTCAAAAAGGCCGTCAAGTTCTCGATGATTAACCTCAAAGGGGCCACGACTTGGGATAAGTTCGACCTGGTCAAGAAACTCGGGTTCGAAGGCGTCGAGATCGACAGCCCGAGTGGGGTGAACCGGCTCGCCGCGGCCCGGGCGTCGCAGGACACCGGTGTCAAAATTCACGGCGTCATCGACAACATCCACTGGACCTTTCCGCTTTCCAGCCCCGACCCAAAGGTGCGGGCCGAAGGACTTGCCGCTCTCGAAGGGGCGCTCGAAGAGGCCAAGCTTTACGACGCCACGACGGTGCTGCTCGTGCCCGGCGTCGTGAACAAGACCGTAAGCTACGAGCAGTGCTGGGACCGGTCGCGGGTGGAAGTGAAGAAGGCGATTCCGCTGGCCGAAAAGCTCGGCGTGAAGATCGCGATCGAATGCGTCTGGAACAACTTCATCACCAAGCCGGAGCAAATGGTCGAATACGTCGATTCGTTCCAGACGCCCGCCGTGGGGGCGTACATGGACTGCAGCAACATGATCAAGTTCGGCGTTCCGTCGGCCGACTGGATCCGCAAGCTCGGCAAGCGGATGCTAAAGTTTGACTTCAAGGGGTACAGCAAGGCGAAAGGGTGGGTGGGCATCGGCGAAGGGGACGAGAATTGGCCGGACATTTTGAAGGCGTGTGCGGAAGTGGGTTACCATACTTGGGCCACGGCCGAACTCGGAAGCTGCGGGGAAAAGGAGTTGGCAGAAACGGCGGCCAAGATGGATAAGATTCTGCAACTGAAGTAGCGAAACCCGATTGACTCAACGAAAAAAAATCCCACTCGCCCGTGCGAGTGGGATTTGTGCTATCACTTGCGGTAATTATACCTTTGTCTTCCCCGGCACCGGTACCGGGGGAATTTCCATGGCCATGTCCATGGTCAGGTGCTCCGGCATGTTGGTCCTGTTGGATTTCAACATGTCATCCCACTTGATTTCCTTGCCGGTATAAGCCGCGGTCCGGCCCAGGATCGCCGTCATCGTGCTCTCGGCCACGTTCTTCAATTCGTTGAGCGGCTTACCCTCCCGGATGCTCTTGATGAGGTCCTTGTGCTCCTGGACGTACGGGTCGATCGGGTCCCGGCCGGCCACTTTATTCTTGCCGATCATGTACGAACTCACACGGCTCGACGCTTTGGTCCCGTAAACCGTTTCGGACACGTCACTCTTCACCCCCGGGATTTGCGTGCAATAACTGGAGATGTGGACTCCGTTCGGGTATTCGTACTCGATGGCGAAGTGGTCCCAGATGTTTCCGACTTCCCGCGGCGGGCCGGCCGGCCGGCTCGGGTTGCCTTCGGTTCGGCCGCCGAACCCGACCGCCTTGAGCGGG
The DNA here is from genome assembly GCA_036493815.1 of Fimbriiglobus sp. Taxonomy (GTDB): domain Bacteria; phylum Planctomycetota; class Planctomycetia; order Gemmatales; family Gemmataceae; genus DASXPC01. The sequence goes on from DASXPC010000062.1 coordinate 8,976, forward strand.
TGCGCCTGGAGCACCCAGTTGATGACGTCCAGGTTGTGGACGTGCTGTTCGACGATGTGATCGCCGCACAGCCAGAGGAAGTGGTACCAGTTGTTGAGTTCGTATGCGACGTCCGGCGTGCCGGGCTTGCGGTGGTGGAACCAGATGCTTTGGCCATTCCAGGAGCACCGGCCGGCGACGACGTCGCCGATTTCGCCGTCGTGGATCCGCTTGACGGTTTCGAGGTATCCGGCCTGGTGCCGCCGCTGAGTCCCGGCGACGAGGGCGGTCTTGTTCGCGGTCACCTGGTCGACGAGGGACAGGACCGTGCGAATGCCCGGGGCGTCCACCGCCACCGGCTTTTCGCAGAAGATGTTTTTCTTCGCCTTGACCGCCGCTTCCAGTTGGATCGGTCGGAAGCCGGGAGGCGTGGCCAGGATCACATAATCCAAGTCGCACTTCAGGACTTTATGGTAGGCGTCGAGTCCGCTGAACGCCCGGTCGCCAAGGTCCACCCGGTCGCCGAACGATTTCAGTTGCGAGCGAAGGTAGTCGAGTTTTTCCGGGAACGCGTCGCCGGCGGCGACGATTTTCACGTTCTTGTCGGCCCGGAGGGCGTTGCCGCAGGCCCCACTGCCCCGTCCGCCGCACCCGACCAATCCGACTTTGATGGTTTCGTCCGCGGACGCGTGGACCGCGGTCGGTATGATTGTCGCGGCCGCGGCGGCCGCCCCGGTTGCCAGGAAACCCCGGCGAGTCGTTTTCGTCGTCTCCACGGTGAAACTCCTCCAGTTGGGAAAGGGAAGTTAATCCGGTTTTTTCTCGACCATCGGCTTCAACCCCACCAGGGCCGGGTATTCCTCCACCGGCAGGCAGACCCGGAACCCGATCGTATCCATTTCGGTCAACCACCAGATGCTCTGCGGCAACTGCGGGTCCTTCCGCATCCACGATTTATCGGACACGCGCCGGGCGGCACTTCGCACCCTCTCCGGCTTGTCCGCCCAAGACCCGCCCTTGACCACGTGGCCCCACTTCTTATCCCCGGGCCGGTTGAACACGTTCTCGAACACCTTGTCGGGCGTGAACGTGATTCGCAGTTTCGGGTCGTTCAGGTCCACGCACCATTCCCACACGTTGCCGTGCATGTCGTAGAGGCCGAACGCGTTCGGTTTTTTGGTGCCGACTTTATGCGGCATCCCCTGCGGCCGGCGGTCGAATTCCGGGTCGTTGCTGTTCGACTTCATCCACGCGTAATCTTCCAGTTTTTCCTTGGCCGGGTCGAAGCAATACGGCCCGGTGCTGCCGGCCCGACAAGCATATTCCCATTCCGCTTCGGTCGGCAGCCGATACCCCTTCTTCGTCTTCGACCGCAACCAGTGGCAATACATCATGGCTGCGTGGTGCGTCATGCAGATCGCGGGGTAGCCTTCGCGCCCCCCCTCGTAGAGTTCGTCGACGTACGGGTTCGTCGGTCGGGTGATCGCATCCGGCCGCTTTTGCGCGTCCGGAATCTCGTCCGCGGCCATCAGCTTTTCGTTCTTCCACCAGCAGTCGAATTCGTCCCACCGGCATTCGCACTTCGCCAACCAGAACGCACGCACTTTGACCCGACCCTGCGGCCCCTCGTCAGCGGTCCGCCCCGCTTCGCTCGCCGGGCTCCCCATCAGAAACTCGCCCGCGGGGACGTAAACCATGTCGAATTTCACGTCCGTGCCGGGGATCTTTTCCGTGAAGTTCTTCGGGGGCAGGTCGAGTTTGACGGGCACGACCGGCGGCGGCGGAACGACAGGCTTGTCGTCCGCCGGAGCCCATGCGGCCACTACCGCCACGATCGGAAGTCCGGACAAAAGCGTGTATCGTCGACGCATGGTTGATAGAGTCTCCGATGGCGGACCGAAAGTCAACGACCGAACCGGAAGGGGCGGAACGCCCCGGGGGGAACCGATGGCCGGCCTGTGGATCATTCTCCTTGCCGTCAGTGTATCACCTTTCACTCCGGCCGGGGCCGCGGACGAGCCGAATCGGCACGAATTCGAGTCGGTTCACATGGGGACGAAGTTTCGGATTGTGGTCTATGCCGACAAAGCCACGGCCGGGAAGGCGGCCAAAGCCGCGTTCGCCCGGGTGGCCGCACTCGAAAACGTGATGAGCGATTACAAGCGGGATAGCGAATTAATGAAACTATGCACCCAGAACGATCGCCAACCGGGACGGCCGATCAAAGTCAGCGAAGACCTTTTTCGCGTCCTTTCCCGAGCGGAAAAAATATCGACGTTATCGGACGGTGCGTTCGACGTGACCGTCGGCCCTCTTTCGGCACTCTGGCGCATAACCCGACGGACACAGGAACTTCCCGATGCAAAGGAATTGGCCGAGGCGAGAGAGTTGGTCGGGTATCGCAAGGTCGTCCTCGACCCGAAGGCCAAATCGGTGGCAGTGAAACGCAAAGGCATGCGCTTGGATCTCGGCGGGATTGCCAAAGGGGACGCGGCGGACCAGGCGTTGATCGTGTTGAAGTCGTTCGGCGTCGATCGGGCCCTCGTCGCCGCGAGTGGGGACATTGCCGTCTCCGACCCGCCGCCGGGGAAGGGCGGTTGGACGGTGGAAATCGCGCCTCTCGGGAAAGAGAAGCCGAAGTACGTATTGCTTGCCAATGCCGCGGTGTCGACGTCCGGCGACCTGTTCCAGTACGTCGAAATCAAAGGCGTGCGGTATTCGCACGTGCTCGATCCGAAGACGGGTCTCGGCCAAACGGGTTGGCGCAGCGCGACGGTCATCGCCAAACGGGGGATCGAAGCGGACAGTCTGACGAAGGCCGCGTTATTACTTCCACCCGATCGGGCGGTGAAGCTCATCGATGCGATCTACGGGGCGGCCACGTTCGTCGCAGTAAAGGAGACCGAGGAATCGAAAGTGACGACGTTCGCATCGAAACGATTTCATGCCTACTTGACGGACCCGCCGAAATAAGAAGACGTCACTTCCCCCGCGGGTCGGTGTTCTTCATCCCGTTCTCGGTCTGTTTCTGCCGGTAGGCGGAGTAGGCGTCGCGGATGACGCCGTGCTTGCCGCCTAGAATGGCCGCGGCGAAGAGGCCGGCATTGATCGCCCCGGCCTTGCCGATGGCGAGCGTGCCGACCGGAACGCCGGCCGGCATCTGCACCATGGACAACAGCGAGTCCATCCCCTTCAACGCCATCGATTCGATCGGCACGCCCAGGACGGGGAGAGTCGTCTTCGCCGCACAGACTCCGGCCAGGTGGGCCGCCCCTCCCGCCGCCGCGATGATGACTTCCAGCCCCCGCCCGGCCGCGATCGACGCATAATCGGATACCACGTCCGGCGTCCGGTGGGCGGACATCACCCGGCACTCGTGCGGCACGCCGAGTTGGTCCAGGATCGCGGACGTGTGCTGCATCGTCTCCCAGTCGGACTTCGACCCCATGACGACGCCGACCAGAACCTTCGGCGTCGAAATCGGAGTGGCATCGTCTATCGTCATGGTTTCACCACCAGCACCCAGTCGTTTTCGTCGGGGGGGCCGAAGAGCGGGTGCTTCGGATTCGCCCCGGGCGGTTTGCCCCACACGCCCGTCCGCGGGTTGAACCAGCGGATTGCATCCTTCATTCCGCGGACCTGGAGGGCGACAATCGCCTCCGCGTGTGCGGGGAAGTAGAACACGTAGGTCCCATTATCGGGACTGGCGGCTGCGGCGACGAACGTCCCCGGGTCTTTTTCGGCAGAAACTTGTTTCACCACGGTTTGGAGGGGCCGGAGCGTGGTCCATTGCACCTCCTCCATCAGCTTCCGTACGTAGCCCATCTGGGTCGCCCCGGGCAGGTTGATGGCGTCGCTCCAGACATTGGCGATGCCCGTGCCCTTGTGGCCGGTCGGCTCCGTGCCCGGTTTGGTGTTCCAACTCCAGACCCCGTGGGCCCCGTATGTGAATCCGGCTTCGGGGCACCGGAGCAGGCTCCAGTAGACCGCCCGCCGGACGTCCGAGGCCGGGTGAGGCTTATGCATCGAGTAGCCGTAGTGGTTTTCGTAGGGTGGTTCAAGGTTGATGACGGGCCGGGAAAACGATTTCCGTTTGCCGTAGGCCGCAACCGGCCCTTCGGTCATCCACTGGAGCGATTTCACGCTGTCCCCGTGCCCGGACTGGTAGCCGAGGACGGTTAGCCACTTCTCGTCGTCCCAGGAGTTCCAAGGCCAGTTCTCGCCGCTTGGGTGTGTGGTGACGAGTGTCCCCGGCTTCTCACCGAAGACGGCTCGGCCGACCCGCTTCCATTTCACCGCATCGGCGGCTGCATATCTGTTGTCGCCGATGAGGATCCAGAGAACGTTCGCCGACTTGTACCGCTCGACTTCGAGCCGGCACAAATCGATGACCTGTTCCTCGTTCAGGACAATGCCCGGATCGCCCTTGACGCAGGCCCAGCAGAGTACGGGCACGGCAAGGAGCCCAGCGTCGTTGATCGCCTCCAACCGGGCATCGAGACGCCGATAGAACGGTTCGTTTAGAGACAATTTCCCGTCTTTAATAAAATACGAGACGTTTCCCTCGGCATCGGTCGCGGCAGTGCGCCAGGGGCAAACCATGTTAAATTGAATGGCCGTGAAGCCCTTCTTTTTGCGGTCGACGAGATAGGTCTGCCAGTCCTTTTCCGTACTCAGAGCCGGACCGGTCCAACAGGTGTCGGCGAGGAAGAAGAACGGAGTGCCGTCGGCGTGTTCGAGGTAGGTGCCGGACTTGGCCACGCGAAGTGGGCCGTGAGTGTCAAACGGCTCGGCGGCGAAAGCGATGGTGCCGAATGCAAGACCACAAACGGAGAGTATTGTTTTCATCGTTGCACCCTGGCCGAGCCGCCTTTGGCGAACGCTTCCACTTCTTCGACGCGGGCCATCGTCACGTCGCCGGGGAAGGTCGTAAGCAGCGCCCCGTGGGCCCAGCCGAGTTTCAGGGCTTCCTCCGGCGGACGGCCTGTCAGAAGGCCGTAAATCAGGCCTGCGGCGAACCCGTCGCCGCCGCCGATGCGGTCGACCACGTCGAGATGGCAGGTCGGGCTGACGTACTCTTTGCCGTCGATCCAGAGCACCGCTCCCCATTCGTGCCGGCTGGTGCTGTGGACTTCGCGGAGCGTGGTGGCCACCAGTTTCACGTGCGGGAACTTGGTCCGGGCCTGTTCGATGATTTGCAGAAACGCTTTCGGGTCGAGCTTCGACTGGGTCTTGTCGGTCACCTCGGGGCCTTTGAGGCCGAGGCCCTTTTGCAAATCTTCCTCATTGCCGATGATGCAATCGACGTGTTCGACGATTCGGCCCAGAACATCTTGCGGCTTCTTGTTCCCCGCCACGGCCCAGAGCTTGGCCCGATAGTTGAGATCAAATGAGGTAATCGCCCCGGCCGCCTTGGCCGCCTTCATTCCTTCAATCACCAATTCGGCCGTCGTATCGGAAAGGGCGGAGAAGATGCCGCCGGAGTGGAACCACTTCACGCCGTTCGCATGAATCGCCTTCCAGTCGAAATCTCCCGGCTTAAGTAGTGCCCCGGCCTCGTTGGAGCGGTTGTAGAAAACGACCGGGGCCCGGACGCCGTGTCCGCGGTCGGAGTAAACGGTGGCGATGTTCGGGCCGCGAACGCCGTCGTGCTCGAAGTACTTGAAGAAGGGTTTGACGCCGGTGTCTTTGACGCTGGTTTCGACCCGCTCGCCGATGGGGTATTTCGGCATCGCCGAGCAGATGCCGGTCTTGAGGCCGAAGCAATCGCTCAGGTTGGCCGCGACGTTGTACTCCCCGCCGGAGACGTGAAGTTCCAGCGTCCGGGCTTTGCGGAAAGGAATGACACCGGGGTCCAATCGGTGGACGAGGGCGCCGAGGGAAAGGAAGTCGAGGGCACAGGGGCCGGGGCGAATGGCAAGGGGGGGCATGAATCACCTGAAGGATGTGAACGAAACGCACTCCGGATTTGACTACGAAACACGGAACAACCGACATTTTCATTTCGGTGCTACCCGATCCTCTGCCAAATCCGCCCCTCTGCTTCCAGCA
>DASXPC010000063.1:0-11777 GCA_036493815.1 Fimbriiglobus sp.
AACTGCTCTTCGAGGACGAGGTGCCGGTCGCGCGGAACCTGGTCCGGCAGTTGACGGTCTTCGCCACGGGCGCGCCGGTGCGATTCTCCGACCGGGGCGAGGTCGAGAAAATCCTCGCCGCCACGAAGGGCAGCGGGTACGGCGTGCGCAGCATCGTCCACGCGATCGTGCAGAGCGAACTGTTCCGAAACAAGTAGGGGATGTGCTGTCGCAGACGGCCCAGCTTGGGAGCAGGGCGTCGGCTACAAGGAGTGGGTGCCCGGCTGGTACGAACTCGACCCGCCGCTTGCGGTTGGCGTATCTGATGAGTTCGCATTCTGGCGAACCGTCCCCGACCATCTCCGGGGGCCGGAGCGGCTGGTGTTGTACAACACCCTCTGGCACCCCGAGGATGCAGTCGTCGCCCGCGGAACGATCACCGCTATCCGACACCCGGAGTTGGGTGCGATCCGAGAGGTGAACACTCGCGGGCTGGACTACACAATCACTCTGGCGGACGGCACGGAGTTGCTGGTGAACGCCGAGGAAGATCCGGGCAAGCTGTTCGAGCGGGCCGGGGACCAGTGGCAAGAGTCATCAATGGTGGTCAGTGATTGGCGGTTTCTCGTGGAGTTTGAGTCATTATCCGAGCCGACACCGGCCTAATGGAAGACCTGCGATGAACCACCAAACCGACCCGACGCCCACACCACCGTTCGCATCCACGCGGCGGCCGATCTCCCGCCGCCGGTTCCTCCGCGGCGCGGGAGTTGCACTGGCACTGCCGCTGCTGGAGTCGATGCGGGCGCCGTTCGCGCGGGCGGCCGACGGCCCGGTGCCGCGGCGGCTGTTCTGCGTCTGCAACAACCTCGGCCTGCTGCCGGGCCAGTTCTTCCCCAAGGACGCGGGGCGCGACTACACTCCCTCGCCGTACCTGAAGCGGCTCCAGGATCACCGCGCCGACTTCACGGTGATGAGCGGCGTGTCGCACCCGGGCGTGGACGGCGGGCACCCCTCCGACATTGCGTTCCTGACCTGCGCCCCGCACCCGGCAAGCAGTTCCTTCCGCAACACCATCTCGCTCGATCAGTTCGTCGCCGAGAAGATCGGCACGCTGAGCCATGCCGTACGCGGCGATCATCAGCGCGGTGCTCCTCGGCGCGCCCGCCGACGGCGAAGTAATCATCGCCTTCGACAAGGTCGAGACCGGCAAGCCCATGCCGGGCTACACGGACAAGGATAGTGGCGTCGAATTCGTGCTGTCGCGCAAGCCGACCAGGAGCAAGGCTGCTGGGCGGGTGATGTTCTTCCCGCACCTGAAGACCGACCGCAAGGGCATCCTCAACGCGATGGCCAACGAGTCGATCCCCGTCGAGGTCCGGTTTCCGAAGTCGGTGTCGAGTGTGACGCTGGTGCTGTGGGGTTCGATCGGTAGCACGGCACTCGTGGAGGCCTACGACAAGAACGGCAAGGTCGTGGACACGGCGAAGCGGGACAAAGTGCCCGAGCGGACCGGGCCGGAGAAGCCTGTCCCGAACTTCGAGTTGACGGTGAAGTCACCGGCGATCGCGTACGTCCGCTTCTCCGGCGCGCAGCCGGGCGGCTACCTGGTGTGCGATGAGGTGCGGTTCACCCCGGCGAAGTGAGCGGGACGTCTACAACTTCCAATTCCGAAGGCACCCGTCATGAGAACGATACTTGCATCGGCTCTGCTCGTGGCTACTGTGGTCGTCGCGGCTACCACACCCGCCCCGGCAGAGGAACCGGACCCGAAGTTCTACATCTTCCTCTGCTTCGGGCAGTCGAACATGGAGGGCTTCCCGAGGATCGAGGAGCAGGACAAGACCGAGGTCGAGCGCTTTCAGGTGCTGGCGGCGGTCGATTTCCCGAAGCAAGACCGGAAGAAGGGCAACTGGTACCCGGCCGTTCCCCCGCTGTGCCGGGGCTCGACCGGCCTCTGCCCTGCCGACTACTTCGGCCGGACGCTGGTCGCCCACCTCCCGAAGGACATCACGGTCGGCATCGTGAATGTCTCGGTCGCTGGATGCAAGATCGAGCTGTTCGACAAGGCGAACCACGAGGCGTACGCCAAGACGGCCCCAGCTTGGATGACCGGCATCATCAAGGGGTACGGCGGGAGTCCTTATTCGCGCTTGGTCGAGATGGGGAAGCTGGCCCAGAAAAAAGGTGTCATCAAGGGAATCCTGCTTCACCAAGGGGAGTCGAACACCGGCGACAAGAAGTGGCCCGAAAAGGTGAAGGGCGTTTACGACAACCTGATCAAGGACCTGGATCTCAAACCCGAGTCCGTGCCGCTGCTCGCTGGTGAAGTGGTGCACGCGGACCAGAAGGGCGCCTGCGCGGGAATGAACGCGATCATCGCCGAGTTGCCGAAGTCGATCCCTAACGCCCACGTCATCTCCTCGTCCGGCTGCAAGGCCCGCCCCGACCGCCTGCACTTCACCCCGGAAGGCTATCGCGAGCTGGGCAAGCGGTACGGCGAGAAGATGGCCTCGCTCCTGGGCTACAAGGTTCCCGAGCCGAAGGAACAGAAGGAGTCGAAGGAGCCGGGAAAACGCGAGCCGACGCCGACGACGACGTACTGCAACCCGATCTCTCTCCCGAACTATCCCCTCGGCCGCTTGGCCCGGGACGTGACGGTGGGCGCGCCGGTGCCTCGGAACGACTGGCTGTGGCTGGTGAACAAGCAGGAGCAGTTCCGCGAACTGGCGGACGTGTCGGTGCTGTGGCACGAGGGGGCGTGGTACATGTACCCCTCGGTGGACATGGCGTGGGTCAGCAAGGACGGCGGGGCGACCTGGCAGCACCACCCGCTCAACGTCCGCGACATCGGGTACGCCCCCACCATCGTGAAGCACAAGGGGAAGTTCCTGCTGATGGCGTCGGAGTCGCCGGTGTACGCATCGCACTCGCCGCTCGGGCCGTTCAAGGAACTCGGCCGGATCAAGCTGCCCGCTGGCGTGCCGGGGCAGACCGACCCGATGCTGTTCTCGGACGACGGCCGCCTGTTCTACTACTGGGGGTGCACGCCGACCGAGGGCATCTTCGGCGTGGAGCTGGACGCGGACGACCCGACGAAGGTGATCGGCAAGCCGGTGAGGGTGATCGCCTTCGAGCCGGACAAGCAACCCTGGCAGCGGCTGGGCGACTGGAACGAGCAGCCGGCGCGGGGGTGGGTCGAGGGCGCCTGGATGCTCAAGAGAGAAGGGAAGTACTTCCTGACGTACGGGGCGGCGGGGACCGAGAACCGGACGTACGCGATGGGCTGTTCGGTGGGCAAGTCACCCTTGGGACCGTTCGTGCCGCAGAAGAACAACCCGATCCTGCGCTCGACGACGGGGCTGATCACGGGGACGGCACACGGGTGCGTGGTGGAAGGGCCGCACAATTCGCTCTGGGCGTTCTACACGGTGCGGGCCGGCGTGGTACACGGGTTCGAGCGGCGGCTCGGGATGGACCCGGCGTACATCGGCGAGGACGGCGAACTCCACGTCAACGCCGCCAGTTCGCTGCCGCAGCGATTGCCCACGGCGTCGAAGAAGGCGGAGCCGGCGGGCTGGTTACCACTCAACGCGGGGCCGCGGACGGTGGGCTCCAGTGACGCGCCGAACCTCTCCGGACGATTGGCCGTGGACGACGATCTGCGGACGTGGTGGCAGCCGGCGGCCGACGACAAGGCACCGACGCTCACCAGCAACCTGACGACCCCCGGCGCCGTCGTGCGGGCGGTTCGGGTGGCGTGGCGGGACGTGGGGCTGGACACGAAGAAGGAGGCGAAGCCGGGTGCGTTCCGATACCGCGTGGAAGTGCAGACGGCCCCCGACAAGTGGGCGACAGTGATCGACCGCAGCCAGAGCACCGACGACCTCTTGATCGACTACCGCGAGTGCCCGGCGACACCGGGGACGGCGGCGCGGCTGGTGATTGTCGGGGCTCCGCCGGGGATCACACCGGGCGTGGCGGAGTTCACGGTGTTCGGCGAGGTGCAGAAGCAGCCCGGCCCGGTCATCAAGGACGTTTACAAGAACCACTTCCTCATCGGCACGGCGGGGGACATTCCGGTTAACTACTCCGACGAGGAGCTGGCCCTCGCCAAGGGGCACTTCAACATCGTGACGCCCGAAAACTGCATGAAGCCGGGGCCGGTCCACCCGGCCGAGGACCGGTGGAGCTTCGAGCGGCCCGACGGGTGAGGGGGTGGATTCCTGAACGAATCCCGCGGCGTCTTTGGTTGACCTTCGGGAAGAATTCGCACTCACCGTAACGCTGTATCGGGACGATTCGAATCTCGCACACGCTCATCCGGCCCTCGCGGGCCGCGGCGGTGCCAAACACTTCTCCGGGATCGGCACCCGCAACCCCTCGCGGGGTCGTAGTTCGTAGGGAGGGTCGAGCGAGTCTTCGAGTGAAGACCCACCACTCCGGGCATCGGGTTCGGGCTGCTGAAATTTCGGTAAGCCATCGGGTTCGTTGGATTTGAATCCGGCACAGAGTTCCGGCTTCACCCGATCGCGGGATCGGGTGAATCCACGTGGGGGATGCGTCCGGCACGCCGGTGCGAATCGCGTCGACCCATCGGGTGATGGGAAAAGAGTCGTGTCACAGGTTTTCGAGTACCCTCCCCCAACGAGGAGGAGGGACCAAGTCCGTTCGGGACCGCACGTCCGAGAAACTTCGTTGAACTTGCCCGGACCGATGACCAGAATGGGGCCGCCCGTCGTACGCCGCGGGGTTGGGGAAGACCCGTCCCGCACGGTCAAGTGGCGGCATCCACGAGTTCCTGGGGCGGGGAGGGCGGGTCGATGTCGGAGCCAGAAAACGACAAGCCGCATTCCACCGAGGATCGGGTAAACGCCCGCAAATCCGCGGAAACGACGGCTGGCGTGGCAGCCCTGTGCCTTCCTCGGGGCCGCGTGGGCGGGCGGCGTCGCGGCGTCGCGGCGTGCGCGATCAGCCTGATGGGAGCGGTCGTGGGGTATTTTCAGCTCAAGAGTCGGTAGTGTGCGGGGGCCGATCCCTCACACGGCCGCTCGACCCGTGAACTTTTCCTCTGCCTTGACGTACGAACCCTTCCGGAGGAGATTATGCGAAAGCACATTCCCGTTTTGGCAGCCGTGTGCCTGGGGAGCCTCGTGGCGGCCCGTGCCACCCTGGGCGAAGGCGATCCGAAGGACGAGGGGCTCGCGGGGTGGACGCACGACTTCACTTCCGAGAAGCCCGACCTCGTCTCGTCGGGCCGGAATCCTTACTTCGTCCTCGAACCGGGTTACGTGCTCGTCCTGAAGGGCGGGGACGAGCAGTTGACGGTCACCGTGAAGAAGGATGTGCAACGGGTGGACGGCGTCGAGTGCCGGGTGGTCGAGGAGAAGGAGACCAAGGGCGATAAGGTTGTCGAACTGTCCGAAAACTATTTCGCCATCAGCAAGCGGACGAACAGCGTGTATTACTTCGGGGAGAACGTCGGCGGGGCCTGGCGGTCGGGCGAGAAGGGGGCCCGGTTCGGCCTAATGATGCCGGGGCTGCCCCTGGTGGGGGCGAAGCATTACCAGGAGATCGCCCCGAAGGCGGCGATGGACCGCGCGGAGATCGTCAGCGTGAGCGAAACCGTGCGGACGCCGGCCGGGGAATTCAAGAACTGTCTGAAGGTGGAGGAAACCACTCCCCTGGAGCCGGGCAACAAGGAGTTCAAGTATTACGCGCCGGGCGTCGGGTTGGTGCAGGAGGGTTCGCTGAAGCTCGTCCGTTACGGGACGCCGGGGAAGTGACGATGGGGTCGGGCGTGAATTCCGAACCCGCTCTGCCCTTCCGTTGAGTGGCGGAACGGAAGCAGAGTTTGCGTATCGTCAAGTGTGTGTATTTTGCAACGCTTTATCAGGACAAAACCTTTCGTTTCGAGCGATATCAATCCGAATAAGGCGGCGCGGACAACGAAAACCTTTCTCGGTGGTAGAGTTGAGTTATGAAACGAGCCGTCGTTTTGTTGTGGTTGCTGTTCGCCCTTTCGGTTCTGCTGGCCGGTGGCCTTTGGCTTGCCGGATGGCTACCCCTCGGAGGCGCCCCGAGCATCGTCCTCGACGAGCGGCCTGCACCCAGCCAGATGGTGGAGAACGGCAGCGCCTACGACCGGGCCGCATTCGATCTGGGTGCAGCCAAGAAGGTAGTGCTGTCCGACTGGGCCATGGTTCGGCGTTCGGCCGAGACCGAAAAAGTCGTGCTGTTCATGAAGAAGACATTAAATTTCAGCGGCCACCCGAGTGAGCGGGTGAGCATCCGGGATGAACGCAAAAGAATGGGGTGCGTCGTCAAGGCCAAGGAGGGAGCGCTGGTCATCGCCACGTTTGGGGAGTGGGATTCGCACATCGAGGGCGGGGCGTACATGCGGGTCATTGCTGTCATCCCCGAGGGGGTGGAGGTGGAGCAGCGGAATGGTCTGTCGGGGGAACACAGCGCCGGTAAGGAGTGGCCCGGGGGGCGACCACCCTGGCCGGGGGAGCCGAAAGGTGGGTACGTGTGGGGTCCTGGGTCCGTGGCAGGCGGGTGGAAGGCAATCCCGGACGTACCGGACAGTGACCATACAGCCGAGGGTTACGGGCCACCGAAGGGTACGATGCATGACCACTCCGGCAAGTAGGCCGAACCCGTTCTGTTCCCCCGTCGAGAGGCGGAGCGGAAGCAGGGGCAGCCAGGCCGGTGAGCGGGGCGGTTGGGCGGACCCGGCTACTCCATTCCAATGTTGTCGCTCGGAGGAACCATGGATCTGAACCGAGTCTTCAAGATGTCTTTTGCCGGGGTGTACCCGCATTACATCGCGAAGGCGGAGAAGAAGGGGCGTAAGAAGCAGGAAGTGGACGAGGTTATCTGCTGGCTGACGGGGTATAGCTCGCGGGGGCTCGCAAAGCAGATCCGGGAGGCGAAGGACCTCGAAACGTTCTTTGCCGAGGCCCCGTCGTTCCATCCGAACGCCGAGAAGATCACCGGGGTCATTTGCGGCGTGCGGATCGAGGAGATCGAAAACCCGCTGATACGGAAGATCCGCTACATGGACAAGTTGGTCGACGAGTTGGCCAAGGACCGGCCGATGGAAAAGATCCTGCGCGAGTGAATCGCTTGGCGAACGCCCGCGTTCGTGGGTCGAGGCGGGGGACCGCCGCGGCCGGCGGGCGGGCCGTTGCATTGATAGTTCGGCGAGAGAGGCGAACGGGATGACCGGCGTTCGAGATCAATGGGCCGCGGGGTCGAGCTACGAGGACTTCATGGGCCGGTGGAGCCGCCGACTCGCGTCCGAGTTCGTCGCCTGGCTGCGGGTCCCCCGCGGGGTTCACTGGCTGGACGTTGGTTGCGGCACGGGCGCGCTGGCCGATGCGGTCTGTCGCCACGCAGACCCGGCGACGGTCGTCGGCTACGATCCGGCGACGCCCCTGGTCGAATTCGCTCGGGCGCACAGCCGCGACGCGCGGCAGTCCTTCGTCATCGCCGGGGTCGGGAGCCTGCCGAGCCGGCCCGAGGGGTACGGCAGCGTCACCTCCTTGCTCGCCTTGAATTTCCTGCCCGATCCCGAAGCGGCCGTTCGCGAAACGCAGTCCGTAGCCACGCCGCAGGCCACGGTGTCCGCGTGCGTGTGGGACTACCGCGACGGCATGCGGTTCCTCCGTCACTTCTGGGATGCCGCGGCGTCGAAGCGTTGGACAGAATGAAATTGTCCCGCTTACGCCTCAGGGATCGAGGGAAGACGGCTCCCTCCGCACCCGTGGCGTCCGTCGGGATTATTCGGCGACCCGTTCCGGGAGAAGCGCGATGAAGAGCAAGACGATTCTCTGCGTGGTTCTTGTGGGTGGAATCATTCACTTTCCGGCGCTAGCTGACGACGTCACTCTCGCGTCTGTGCCGCCGGTGGTCGTCAAGACGGTGCCCGTCGCGGGGGCCGACGACGTGGACCCCAAGCGGACCGAGGTGCGCGTCACGTTCAGTAAGGACATGCAGGACAAATCGTGGTCGTGGAGCACCTCACGAAGGAGAGTTTCCCGACGTTGAACGGGGACCCGAAATACCTGGCGGACAAGCGGACCTGCGTGTTGCCGGTCAAGCTGGAGCCGGGGAAGACGTATGCGATTTGGGTGAACAGCGCGCGGTTCACGAACTTCAAGGACGCGGACGGGAACTCGGCGGTGCCGTACCTTCTGGTGTTCCGGACGAAGAAGTAGTCGGGGTTTCGGGAGCGGGGGAGGGAATGGTCATGCGGATTCAGTATCTGGAAATCGTGACGAGAGACGTTGCCGCAGTGTGTGCGGCTTATATCACGGCGAACGGGGCTCAGTTCGGCAAGCCGGACGCCGGGCTAGGAAATGCGCGGACGGCCAAGCTGCCGGGCGGCGGGCTGTTGGGGGTGCGGGCGCCGCTGCACGAGTCCGAAGAGCCGGTGGTGCGGCCGTACTGGCTGGTGGACGACATCGACGCCGCGCTCGCCGCGGCGGTGAAGGCGGGCGGAGTTGTCGCCCACCCGCCGCTGGAGATTCTCGGACACGGTAAATTTGCCATCTACATTCAGGGGCAAATCCACCACGGCCTCTGGCAGTTGTAGGCGTGGGCCGGCCGGTGCCGCCGTCGCCGGCGAACGGGGAATGCCGATGACTGTCGCGGACCTCCGGGACCTGTTCGACTACGGCCACTGGGCCAACGCAAAACTATTCGCGGTGGTCGCAGGGCTGACGCCCGAGCAGTTCGCGCAGCCATTATGATCGCGTGCCCCCGCCGAGTAAAAGCAGACTGAACAAGGTGCTGCAGCGGCCGACGGGTCATGGTTTTATCGACTGCTCGTCAGGCCCCTCCCGCCGCCGCTGAGCAGGGGCGTATGGCGGCTTGAGGGAGTGGATATGACGGCTCGATCCGAATTACACCGCGCTTTTGCCGAGCGATTCCACGCCGGTAAGCGACGTCGGCCGGCCACCGCAGCGCAACTCGCCGACGCCGAAGCCGCACTCGGTGTGCTATGGCCCGAGTCGTACCGGCAGTTTGCCCTGGCCTTGGGTGCCATCTACACGCCCAGCCTTCTCGACTTGGTCGTGGAGCACAATTCGGACTTCGGCGACGTGCAGCAGTTCCTCACGCCCAAGCAGTCGGTCACCGAGACGCGGCGCTGGCAACTCGAACCGGCCGGCCGGTGCGCGGCATTCGCCAGCGACTCTTCGGGCAGTTTCTTTGCATTCCGACAATTGACGGCAACGGAGCCACGGCCGGAAGATGCGGCGGTCTGGCTGTTCGACCACGAGGAGGGCGAAGTGGTGGAACAGGCGGCCTCTTTTGACGAGTGGCTAAGCCGATACCTGCAGCTTTAACGGCGCCGGCGAACCAGCCGTGGCGCTTGGCCGCGGCGGCATGAAGGCTTTTTCCGAGTTCAACGTCACACCAGCCGCGGCGGGTGAACGGTAGCGTTCGGCGAAAGAGAGCTTCGGGTGGACGCGAGTTCCGATCCGGCCGTCCAGCGCGTGCCTCCGTACCGTGGTACTGAGAGCGGACTGGCGTCTACGTTCCTCGGGGCGGTCGTGTTCCTCGCGTCCCCCGTGGTTGCCATTCTCGCTACCCAAGTCTGGGCGTTCGCGGACCGCACGCCGAACGTGGTCCTGTTGCACGCATGGTTGGCCCGTTTCGCGGTCGGCATCCCGGTGCTGTTGGCCACCGGCGGGCTGTGGATGGGTGCCGCCGGGTATCGTGACGCTCGGCGGGCCGGGCAGCCGGCACCGCTGGCGGTCGCCGGGTTGTTGCTCAGCGGAGTCGGGCTGTGCGGCTGGGTGCTCGCCGGCATCGTGCTGCTGAACACGACGGAGAGTATGCTCCAGATTTCGAAGTAGCCCACCCGGGCGGTCGTCGCGGTGCAAAGGCCCGCCGAACCCATTTATGGCTCCCCCCGTCCAGTGGCGGAGCGGAGGTCGGGGCGTCCGGGGGTGGCGGGTCAAGCCGCCGAAATCGCGATCCCGATACGGCTTGCTCCGGCGAGGACCGCGTAGCTACCGGGACGCCGACCCACCACCTCACGGCTATGATGAGTATCCAACTGCTGCAGGTGACGGTCTCCCGATGTGCGGGATGGCCGCACCAGAGCAGTAACGTTTGGTCCACCGAGAAGGGTATGAGGATTGTCATCAACGGGGCGGGCATCGCGGGTCCGACGCTCGCTTACTGGCTGCGAAAAGCCGGTCATGAGGTAGTGCTCGTCGAGGCGGCGCCCCAGCATCGCACCGGCGGTTACGTCATCGACTTCGGGTTGGTCGGCTACGACATCGCCGAAAAGATGGGCCTCATCCCCCGACTCCGAGAGGTGGGTTACAAGGTAAGGGAGCTTCGCTTCGTGGATCGGCATGGCCGCACGAGCAGTAGCATGCCGGTGGATGCCTTGGCCCGCCTGACCCATGGCCGCTACATCACTCTGCGGCGCTCGGACCTTGCGGCGACCATCTACGATGCGTTGGACGGAGCAGTCGAGAGGATGTTCGGCGACTCCGTTGCGAGTATCGAGGAGATGAGACAGGGTGTTCGGGTTCGCTTCGATCACGCCCCCCCGCGGGAAGCCGACCTGGTGATTGGCGCGGACGGCCTGCATTCGCGCGTCCGCCAGCTGGTGTTTGGGCCCGACACGGGGGTCGAGGTATCACTCGGTTATCACGTCGCCGCGTTCGAGGTCGAGGGCTATCGCCCGCGAGATGAACTCGTCTATTTCGGCTTTGGGATTCCGGGACGACAGATTTTTCGCTTCTCCATGCGCGAGGACAAGACGCTCTTCCTCTTCGTTTTTCGCGACGAGTATCTGCCTGCCGGGGATCCCGCGAACGACCAAGAACGCAAATCGGTACTGACGAAGGTCTTTGCCGATGTCGGCTGGGAGTGCCCTAAGATCCTCGCGGCCATGGCGAGCGTCGAGAGCATCTATTTCGACCGGGCCAGCCAAATCCGACTGGAGCGCTGGACAAAAGGGCGCACGGCGCTGGTCGGCGATGCCGCGGCCTGCGTCTCCCTCATGGCGGGCGAAGGCTCGTCCCTGGCGATGGCCGAGGCTTATGTACTGGCGGGCGAGCTGAGCAAATGCGGCGGCGATTACGGCGCGGCCTTCGCGCGCTACCAGCAACAACTGATGCCGTTTCTGAAGCGCAAGCAGCAGTCGGCCGCGAAATTCGGTTCGTCCATGGCCCCGAAGACGGCCTTCGGCATTACGTTTCGCAACCTGGTCATGCGGCTGATGCGCTTGCCGTTCGTGGTGGATTTCTTCATCGGCCGCCAACTGAAGGATCAGGTCCATCTCCCCGACTATGGGTTCTGACGGGGCGGGGGCAATTGAAGACATGCAGAGAATCCGAGCCGAACCCGTTTATGGCTCCCCTTCAAGTGGCGGAGCGGAAGTAGGGACATCCGGGGGTAACGGGCACCGGTCGTGGGTTGAAGAGTCCGAATGGGTGGGAAAAGCCGTGTTTTGCTTTCCACCCGCGCGTGGGCTTCGGCGCTGAGTTCTCGACGGTTCGAGAAGCCTATGATGAACTGTCACTTGAAGATAGTTGGCTCATCGTGCTGCAAGATGCCTCGGCAGGAATCCATCGCCCAGAAGCGCGGTGGGGCGACGAGAAGCTGCTCGCGGGATAACTCGGGATAACCCCTTCTCATGGCCCCCGGGTCAATTAAAAACGACGGGTGAGGGGGTGGATTTCTGAACGAATCCCCCGGCGTTTTTGGCTGACCTTCGGGAAGACTTTGCGTCCACCGTAATGCTGCGTCGGGACGATTCGAATCTCGCA
>DASXPC010000064.1:0-39067 GCA_036493815.1 Fimbriiglobus sp.
TTCCATCAACGGCAGGTTCGCCCCGAGGTCGATCAGTTCCTCGTTGTCCGGCGGCAATACTTCGAACCGCGACCGGAGCGGGGCGAATCGGCCGTCGGGGCCGGGCGGGCCTTGCAGTTTGTCGGCCCAGTCGGGGATGACCAGTTCGATCGCATACTTGCCCGGGACGAGGTCTTTCGCCGACCCGGCCAAGTCCCTCGGCCGGCCTTCCGGGTTCGCCAGGGGAATCAACCCCGCGGGCGCTTCCGCCCCGTCCGGTTTGTCCGGCAGCCGGATAATCTTGGCCCCCTTCATCGCTCCCGGGCCCAACTTCTTGAGCGACTCGGCGGCCCGCACCACCACTTCGACGTCCTGCCCGCTCGCGTACGCCGGTTCGCGGGTGCCGAAACGGATCGTGCCGTCGGCATTACTCGTCGGCAGCAACCGGTCGCTCGCCGCCCATTGGGCCACTTGGCCCCAGAACCGGTGGTGGTAGAAATCCCCGACTTTGAACCTCCACCGCCACGTCGAATCGATGCCGACGTACAACACCCTTCCGAATCCGTAGCTCTGCCGTACGATCACCGCATTCTCCTTCGTCTTCCCGCCCTGTACTACGGCCAGAACCTCCGCCCCGTCCTTCGGTACCCCGGCCACCGCCCAGTAGTGTGGAGGGAATTGCTCCCACGCCCGCTTATTTTCCGTCGGCGAATCCCCCATCGACAGGAACCACGCCCGCTCTCCCTCCGCCGTCAATCCGAGCGAAAAACCGGTTTCCGATCCCACGACTTTCGGAGACTTGATCGGCAACAAACTTCGGATCGGGTCGGCTTCTTTGTCCGAATACGCTAAGGGCATGGCGCGTTTCCCCGCCAATATCACCAGCGTGCCGCCCGATTCGGCCACATATTTTTCGATCCGTTCCCGCCATTCCGGGCTCAACTGATCCGGTTCCGCGTCCCCCACCACCACGCAATCGTACGCGCTCAACACTTCGTTATCGTCCGGCATAATCCGGGCGGGGGTTCCTCCCCTCTTTAACTCTTCCTCACTGACCCGGCCAATCCGTGGCTGGCGGAACACGATGCTTCGCACGTCCATGTTCGGGTCGCGACCCAGGCAGGTTTGCAGGTAGTGGAATTCCCACCGCGCCTCACCGTCGATCAGCATGACCCGCGCCCGGTCCTTCACCACGTTCACGCGGGCGGTGCGGGTGTTGTTCGCCGGGAACCGATCCGTCGGCGGCGGTTCCGCCGTCACAGTGAGAATTTGCGGGCCCGGGTCGTCGAGCGTGACTTTCAAAGAAAGCTGGTGAACCTGATCCTGCCCGTTATGTCGGATTACATCCTTGACCGGCGGCTTTCCGTCAGGCGGGGTAAGGGTGACGAGAATGAGCCCCGCCGGCATTCCAGTCACGCGAACTGAAATCTCCACCGGCACCGTGCTCCCTTTGAATACTGTCGACGATTGGGCTCTGGCAGAAATCACCGCGACGTCCGGGGGGGGCTCGACCGGGGCGAGCAGGATCGAGTTCACGCTCGCCTTTCGGGCGGCGAATTCGGCGATGCGGGCGGCGGGACCTTCGCCCCAGTTGTGCCGGCCGTCTGTCAAGAGGACCACGCCCAGAAGCTTCGGCCCGGCCGCGTCCGGTCCGTCCCCTGCCGTCTCCGCGGCCCGCGCGAGCGGCAGTTTCAGGTCCGTGTACGTCGGGTTGGAGACCTTCTCCGGATCGAGCAGTCCCGTCGGCACCGCCGCCCGCCGCCTCGCCGCGTCGAGAGACAATGGGTTCAATTCCTGGCCGAAGCCGACCACTTCGACCGCGTTCTTCTCCCGCAACTTGTTCACGAGGTCCAGGCCGTCCGGTCCGAGCACTCTCAGGGCGTGTTCGATCCGAGGGATCGAATCGAGCCTGGCCACAACGGCGTCGTATTTTTTCTTGTCCGGGTCGTTCGGCCCCGCGAATTGCGGCCCGTCGGTCCCCTGGCACCGGGATTCGTAATCCCGCAACACGTCCTCACCAACATCCGGCAGGAGTTTCAGGATGCGGGCGAGGTGCATCTTCTGCCGCGGCGTGCGGTGCGGGTCGCTTACCCGCATGCTGTCCGAAGTGTCGAGGGCTATCACCACTTTGCCGGGGACCTCTTCGCGAACCGTTCGCGATAGTACTGGTTCGAAAAGGAGCGTGGCCAGAATGAGGGCGAATGCGAGAATTCGTAAAAGCAAAAGCGGAACGGCGAATCGTTTGGGGATGAGCTTGATTTCGTTTCGGTAGAGCCAGACGAGCAGGGCGATTCCTACGGCGAACAGGCCGACGACGGCGAGGGCGCGGAGTGGCGAAGCCAAACCGCCGAATGGCGGGGCGAATATCAGCGACGCGTCCGACCCGGGCAGCGAGAAGGCGAACATGAATTCAGGTTAGCGGAATTCGATACGAGATGCGCGGTCCGAATGGAGGACGCGCGCGGGATGGAAATCGTAACTGCCAGAACAGTGGGACCCGGACCAGGGTCGGCACTATCCGCGAGGGAAAATGCTACCGCATGGGGTGAAGTCCGGCGGGCCGGCCGTTCGCGTCGAGGATCTGGAATTCGTGGATGCTGCCCTTCCGGTTGTCGACGTATGTCCAAACGATTTTCTTTTCCCGGGTCACTTCGAGCAGCTTGATCTGCCCGGCAGTGGCGTGGTGGCTGGTGATGATCGTGTTTCCGTTTTCGAGTCTTTGCACCCCGCACGCGTCATCGATCGGCTTGCCCGGCAAATCGTCATTGGTCACCCGCCACACTTCCTTGCCATCCTTATCCACTTCGATCACCAGGTTTCCGAGAGTGCAGCCGATAAGCGTATGGCCGTCGGGCAGGCGGATCGCGGTAAACGGCATGTGCGGCGTCTTCACTTCCCAGACAATCTTCCCGTTCGGGTCGTACTCGCGGACCACCCGGTCGGTCAGTTGCGGAACCAGGTAATGGCCGTTGGAGAGTTTCCGAGTCATCCGGGTCTGCAAGTGGTGATCTTTCGTCTGAGCTTGAATCGGGACGTCGGCAAGAATCTTGCCGCTGCGGTTGACTTCGAGGATGCGGGGTTTGTCGCCCGCCTCGGTGAGAAGCACCGTGCTGTCGCCCAGAGGCTGAACGGTATTCACCTCGTCCTGCGTACCCTTGAATTCAAACTGCGTCTTGCCATTCTGGTCCACCTCGATGGCCGCACCTCCCGGGAACGATTTGCTTTTCGATAAAGCCAGAAGCACGTGCCCGTTTGTGAGGACCCATCCGTCGCGTGTGCCCGCGGCATATTTCCAGGTCACTTTGCCGGCTTCGTCGAGAATAAACGTATCCGCGCCGGTGGCGAGGAAGGCGTGCCGGATCGGCTCGGCCGCGGATAACGGGGCAACGAACACGACAATCAGCGGAATAATTGAGATCGTTCGGGAAAACGTAATTCGCATCGGAAGAGTCCGGTAAGGAGGGGGCCTCTGATTTTGACCGAGAATCCGGTGCGGGTCAAACGATTGCCGTTCTTGCTGGCCTCTGCCGCGCAACCACGCCATAATCACCCGGCCCTCCCGAGGTTGGATACATGACGCGACTTCTCCCGCTCGCCGCGGTTCTGCTCTCGTCCGGATTCGTCCGGTCCGCGCCACCGACATACCGGGCCGGCGTGGCAAAAGTGGACGTGACCCCCAGCCACCCGATCCGGTTGAACGGCTTCGGCGGACGGCGGACCGAGTCCGAAGGAACGTATCACAAAATCTACGCCCGGGCGCTCGCCATCGATACGGGCGACGGGAAGCCGGCCGTTATCGTGACCGTCGACGCCCTGGGGATACCGGCCGACATTTACGACGCTTTGGCCGTTCGGCTGGCGAAACGGATCGGCTTGGCGAAGGACCGCCTCGCCGTCGCCGCCACCCACACGCACACCGGCCCGATGTTGTCCGGAGCAAACCCCACGCTGTTCGGCGTGCCGATTCCGAAAGACCATCTCGCGAATATCGACCGTTACACGCCGGTATTCCTGGATGGGTTGGAATCTGCCTCCGTGGCCGCGGTGAAAGACCTTCGCCCGGCCGCACTCTCGTGGGGCATCGGCACGGTCGATTTCGCCGCGAACAGGCGGACGCCTGGCGGACCGACCGATCACGACCTGCCCGTTCTCTTTGTCAAAAGTGAGCGGGGCGAAGTCCGCGCGGTCTACACGACCTATGCCTGCCATGCCGTGACGTTGTCGTTCAACAAACTCGGCGGAGACTGGCCGGGGTATGCGGTCGATGCGATCGAAGCGTCGTTTCCCGGTGCGGTCGGGCTCATCTCGGTCGGCTGCGGGGCGGATCAGAATCCCTCCTCGGGCGTGACCGGCGACAAAATCGATGTTGCGCGGGAACAGGGGCGGACGGTCGCGGCCGAGGTGAAGCGGCTGTCCGGGCAATTTCTCGCCCCGGTTACCGGCCCGCTCGTTGCCGAGGTGACGCGGATTTCTCTCCCCCTCGCCAAACTTCCCAATCGTGCCGAGTGGACGGAAAAGGCGAAGCGGAACGATGCGATCGGCTATCACGCCCGCTTCTCGTTGGCCAAGCTCGACCGCGGCGAAACCCTGCCGACCGCGATTCCTTATCCGGTCCAGACCTGGACTTTCGGCACGAGTCTCGCCATGGTTCACCTTCCGGGCGAGGTGGTGGTCGATTACGCGATTCGACTGACGGCCCAACTCGACCGCCGACGACTCTGGATCACGTCTTACGCAAACAATGCCCCGTGCTACATCCCCAGCGAGCGGGTGCTGAAAGAAGGGGGGTACGAAGGGGGCGGGGCGATGATTTACTACGACCAGCCGGCGGCATTCAAGCCGGGGCTGGAAAAGATGATTGTCGGGGCTGTGACCGAACACCTCGACAAGAACTTCCCCCGCGTTTACGACTCGGCAAAGACGACAACCCCAGCCCTTTCGCCACAGCAGTCTCTGGCGGCCATCCAAACGAAGCCGGGATTAACGGTGGACCTCGTCGCCGCGGAGCCGTTGGTCGCCGACCCGGTGGCGATCGCGTTCGGCCCCGACGGGAAACTCTGGGTTGCCGAAATGGCGGATTATCCGCTGGGAAAGACCGGGAAGTTCGATCCGGGCGGCCGTGTTGTCGTTCTCGAATCTCATTCCAAAGACCACCGTCCCGATACGTCCACCGTTTTCCTCGACAACCTTCCATTTCCGACCGGCGTCCTCCCCTGGCGGAAGGGCGTTCTGATTTGCGCCGCCCCGGACATTCTCTATGCAGAGGACACCAACGGTGACGGCAAAGCGGATGTCATCCGGAAACTTTATTCCGGTTTCGGCACCGACAACTATCAGGCCCGTGTGAACAGCCTCCAATACGGTCTCGACGGCTGGGTTTACGGGTCGTGCGGTCTCTTCGGTGGCGAAATCACCTGCCACCTTACAGGAAAAAAGGTGGCGCTCGGCGACCGAGACTTCCGCATCAGACCGGACACCGGAGAACTCGAGCCGGCGACCGGTCGGACCCAGCAGGGGCGGGTACGGGACGACGCCGGCAACTGGTTCGGGTGCGATAACTCGGACCCGGTCTGGCATTACGTCCTCGACGATCAGGACCTGAGGCGAAACCCGAACGTCGCCGCGACCGGGTTGACCGTCTTCGTCCCCCGTGGGCCAACCCCGCGGCGGGTCGTCTCGCTCCGAGTCGATGCCCAGCGGTTCGCCCTGTCCGGCCCGGCGAATACGTTCACCGCCGGATGCGGCCTCGGCATTTACCGGGACGATCGGCTCGGTGCAGGATTCAACGGAAACGCGTTCACCTGCGAGCCGGTGAATCTGGCGGTGCACCGGCTCGAACTCAAACCGGCCGGGGCGACGTTTGCCGGCACCCGCCCGGCCGACGAAACCGACCGCGAATTCCTCGCCTCGACCGATCCCTGGTTCCGTCCGGTGCAGGCGATACCGGGACCGGACGGCGGGCTCTGGATTGTGGACATGTACCGTTACCTAATCGAGCACCCGCGGTGGATTCCGCCTGAGGAGCTGGCGAAAGTGGACGTCCGGGCCGGGGCGGGGATGGGCCGACTCTACCGGGTGCGGCCGGCCGACGCCCCGCTGCGGCCTTGGCCTCGGTTGGACAAACTCAACGTCACGGACCTGGTCGCCGCGCTCGATTCGCCGGGCGGGTGGCAGCGGGACATGGTGATGCAATTGCTTCTATGGAAGAAAGATCCCGCCGCGAAAACGGCTCTCGAAAAACTGGCCAAAGACTGTCCGCGGGACGTCACCCGATTGCAGGCACTCGTTACGCTGGACGGACTCGGATTGCTGCGGGCGGAAACGGTGCTCGCGGCCTTGAAAGACCGTTCGGCAGTGGTTCGCCGTCACGCGGTTCGGTGTGCGGAGTTGCTGAAAACAACGTCGCCGGACGTGGCGGACGCCGTGCTCGCCTCAGCAACGGACCCAGACGTGCGGGTGCGGATTCAGGTGGCGGTATTATTGAGTGGCTGGGCCCATCCGCGCGCAGCAACTGCCCTTGGCAGGTTGATCGTCGCAAATCGGAGCGACCCGTTCGTGTTAGCCGCAGCGATGAGCGGACTCACCCGTGGAACGGCCCGAGCCGTCATTGTTGCGACGACAAAAGCCGCGACCGGACCGCTGCCCGAGGCATTGGTCCGAGACATGGCTGCCACGTTAGTGGCAGTGGAACCGGCGGAATCGCTCGGCGAAATCGTGCGGCTGTTTACCGCCCTGGGACCGTCAGGGTATACGCCGAATCGTTTGGCCGCGGTTGCGGCGGTGCTCGATGCCCTTGACCGTCGGCCGGGCGGCTGGGCCGCTGTCGGTCCGACCGCCCGGTCCGCCATGGACCCCATCCTGGATCATGCCCGCAAGGTTGTCGACACGGCTGAGTCAGCGATCTCCCAAGTTCTGGCTTCGATTCCACTCCTCGGGCGAAATCCCACGAACCGGAATGCAGACTGGCAGCGGCTCGCCGGGTTGCTGACGGTCGATCGACCCCCCGAAGTTCAATTCGCCGCCCTCGGTGCCCTTTCCCACTCGGCCGACGATGCCATACCGCCTTTGCTCATCGCCACCTGGACCGGGGCTACACCCGGGCTTCGATCGCGGCTCTTCGACACCCTCGCTTCTCGAACCGGCGGGCTCGATCGGCTGCTCGACGCCCTCGCCCAAGGAACCATTCCGCCCGGTGAGATCGACACCGCCCGGCGGCGGAGGCTGTTGACCGACGACCGCCCGGCCGTGCGGGCCCGCGCCGAAAAGGTCTTCGCAGCCACTAACCCGAACCGGATGACCGTGATCGCGACGTACCGATCCGCACTCATCCGGCCCGGTGACCGGATCCGAGGACAGGCGGTATTCGCCAAAACTTGCTCCCCGTGTCACAAGCTCGACGGGGTTGGATCGGCGGTCGGGCCGGACCTTGCCGCCCTCGCCGATAAATCGCCGCGGTACCTGCTCGGCGAAATCCTCGACCCGAACCGGAACGTCGATTCGCGGTTCATCGAGTATCGGGCCGTCCTCAAGGACGGCCGCACCGTCGCGGGCGTGCTCGCGGCGGAGACGGCGACGGGCGTTACCCTCCGCGGCCAACAAGGGAAGGACGAAACGGTGAGGCGGGTCGATCTGGATCAACTCCGGAGTACGGGCAAGTCGCTCATGCCCGAAGGCCTGGAGGCCGATCTGCCCCCGGCGGCGATGGCTGACCTGATTGCCTATCTGACGGCGACCACCTCACCCCCCAAAAAGATTCCAGGGAATAATCCAGAACTGATTACGGCCGGGAAAGGAACCCTGACCCTGCCGGCCGCGAATGCAGCCATTTTCGGCAACTCCATCACGTTCGAATCGGAGTTCCACAACATCGGGTTTTGGCAGGGGGCCAACGACCACGTCGCCTGGTCGATTCGGCTCGATAAAGCCGTGACGTTCGACGTCTATCTCGACTACGCCTGTGCTCAGGACTCTGCCGGGAACTCGTTCATCCTGGCCGGGGTGAAGGCCCCCATTGAAGGGAAAGCCACTTCCACCGGCGGTTGGGACAAATACCAGACGAGAAAGATTGGGACAGTTTCGCTGCCGGCAGGCGAGGGTAAGATCACGATTCGACCCAACGGACCGATCCGTGGCGCATTATTCGATTTGCGAAAAGTCTCATTCGTTCCGGTGGGAACCATACCGAAATAAGGTTAAATCCCGGAACAAACTGGAAGGTTCTCAATCGGGCCGGGTTGTCCGGCCCGATTCGTTTTGCAGTTGAACGCATCCAGCTGTCCATTGGCTCCACGTCCCTCGTTTCGTAGTCCATCGTGTGAAGTTACCCCACGAACACCCCATTTGTTAGTGTCGTCATAAACGGGTCCAGGGTTTGATCCGGGTTGCTGGGGTTCGAGTTGGCGAGCAGTGTCGCGGAGGTATAGACCAGGATTTGTGACGCTTCTCCGTTCCCGCTGCCGGCGACAAGGGCGGCTTTGCCGGAGAGGTCGATGGGTTTGATGGCGAGTCGGACGCCGCCGCGGAGGGACGGGTCGCCGGTGAAGAAGTTGTCGAGCTGGGCCGAGTGCGGGGCGTCGTCCAGGCTGGCGAACGGGGGGGCGGCGAGAAGTTGGGCGACGTCGAAGACCCGCACGCGATTAGCCCCGCTCGGCCCGCCGCCGAAGGCCAGTTCGGCTTTTCCGTCGCCGGTGATGTCGCCGGCCGCGACGAACGCACCGTTTCGCAGCGTGGGTTCGAAGGCGAAGAAGTCGGGCAGGAGGTGGTGCGGAGTGGGCACACCTTTGGCCAGGTCGTTCCCGTCGAACACGGCAATCCGCGGCCCCCCGAGGAAGCCGGCGGAAACGATCAGGTCGGGCGTCTGGTCGCCGTTCATATCGCCCAGCGAGGGCCGGTCGCCCCCGCGGAAATTCGGGTCGCCTTCGATGCCGAAGAAGCGGTCGAGTTGAGCGGGCTGACCGAACGGTTGACCGTTGGCGAGTCCCTGCGCCAGTTTGGCTCCGTCGTACACCGCTACGATCGGCCCACCTCCCTGATCCGGGGTCACCACGACCTCGGCCTTTCCGTCGCCGGTCAGATCGGCGGCGGTCACGTAGACGCCGAGGGTGAACGACGACTCGAACGGGTGGAATCGGGCGATCACCTGATGCGTCTGGCCGTCGATCACGGCCACTTCGGCCGAGATCCCCACACCCGTCCCGCCGATGAAATCGGGAACGCCGTCACCGGTCACGTCGGCCGTGGCGGTGCGGACTTCGCCCGCGAACCCGGGGAAGAAGGTTAGGGTGCTTCCGACGCCGAACTGTCCGTTGGTCGGGTTGTACACGACCGCCGTTCCGTTCGTCGCCCCGCCGACGAGAACCGGCGTCGGCTGCGGCACGCCGAGTGTCGCGACTTTGGTGGAAGAAAGGCCAGGATTGTTGAGCGATTGAATCTTGACGGTGACCGTCCCCAACCCGGCGGACAGGAGAGTTGAATGGATGACGATCGCCCCGCCGGAAAGACCCGGCAGGCGGAAAATGGGGATGGTCTGGGTCACGAGTCCGTCCAAGCCGGCGAGAGATGCGGAGACCGGGCCGGTCGTGCCCGTAATCGTTGCGGAATAGGCGTCCTCGGTGTTTCCCGTGTTGTTCACGAGCAACAAAAAGTCGGCCGTGCCGGGGATGGGAATGACTTGATTGTTTCGTTGGAATGCGGCCGCCAACCCCGTGGTCGGGCCGACGAGCAATCCGGCCGAGGCGGCTCCTTGCACCGCCGCATTCCCTCCCGATTTGGCCACGACAGTCAAACTCACGGAACCCTGAACGGAAAAGTTCATGGCCCCGGTCGTGACCGGTACGGTCGTGGACTGTCCGGGGGCCAGTGTTACCGATGCGGTCCCGAGAGACGCGACAAGCCCGGCGGGCCCGGCGACCGAAAGGGCGAACGTGTCCGCCATCGTTCCTGTGTTCGTAATGGTGGCCACGAAAGTATCGCCCGGGGCACCCGTCGACTTGTTGAGGGAGACGGACACGCCGTAATGGACGACGGCGATTGTGCCCGTTGCGGATCCGGTGGCCGAGGACGTCGCGGACGTGGCAGTGACGGAAAACGGCAGATTTCCCGGCGCCGTACCCGCGGCCGGGGTCAGGAGGAGCGTCACGTCCCGGTAATTGCCGGCACCGGGCGGGACGGTCACGCTAGACTGCCCGAAAACGGCAGTCACGCCGGGAGGAAGGGACGCGGTCAAATCGAACGTCTCGGGACTGCTCCCGGAATTCGTAAGCCTGACGACGTATTGAGCCGACGTCCCCTGCCCGGCGGTGGCCGTGGATGGTGTAAGGGCAATTACGATGCCGTGTGAATCGGGGTCGGGCAGGACGGGCAAACCGGCGAGTGTCAGAGTTCCTTGGACCGATCCCGACGCGCCGCCGGCCGTCGCGGTTACGGCGAACTCGTAATCCCCCGTGACGGCGAAAGAATCTGGAGTCAAAGTCAGGGGAACGTCCGCAGTCCCGTTGGCCGCCACCGTCACGGACGGAGCGATTCCGACCCAGCCGGAGGGCACGCCAACGACCGAAAGGTCGTATACGACTGGGCTCGAAGTCGGATTCGAGAGATTGACTGTGAACTGGGCGATTGCTCCCGGGGCGATGGTTTGTGTGGGAGGAGTCAGGCCGAGGATTTGAGCCCCCGTGACAACCTGATCCGCCAGAGCCACTTGGCCGTTCGACCCTTGGCTCACGAACGAAACGCCGCCGTCGGTCGTGACCGTACGCGAATGGCCCGGTTGCAGGTCGGTAACAGTTTCCTGCCAGGTTATCGTTTTGCTCGTCGTTGCCGAATCGAATGCGAGGTCCCATTCGTACGTCGTACCGGCTGCCGTAGTCACGGTGGACGTGGGTGTCAAACTGAACGACCCGGGGACGACGGATACGCCGTCCGCCGTCGGCACGGTGACGCTGGCGGTGGCCGGCGTCGTTTGGGGTTGGCCGAGTTGATAGATGATGAGATTGGTGCCGTCGCCCGTATACACCTTGTTGTTGTCGGCAGTGAAGGCGTTCGCAGGGCTAGTCAGCGTGATGGATGTCAACGTCACATTATTCGGATCGTTCGTGTCGAATACGAAAAACCCCGGATCCGTGTTCGGCCCGGAGACGCTATACGTGGCGGAGAAGAAGAGTCCGTTCCCGACGTTTTTGAGGAACCCCAATCCCAGCGAATCGGTATCGAATGTTTTGGTATATGCGATCGTGGGATTCTGCGCATCGGTCACGTCGAGCCGGGCGATGACAATTTTCCCGTTCAACCCCAGCGGAGTCACGCCACTCCGCCATCCCAATGTCGAGCCAATAATCCAGGCCGTGTTGCCCACCACGCTGATTCCCGCGACGACACTCATCCCGGGAACGTTTACCGTCCGCACCACGTTCGGGTTGTTCGGATCCGTCGTATCGACCACAAGGATTTGACCGATGTCGTCGACCGTACTCTTCGTATTCGCCGTGGTGGCGATGTAAGCCGTATTGGCATTCACTTCGGCCGACTGCCAGATGTTCGAGCTTCCGTCCGGCCATTTCAACCCGTCGGGATAGGTAAAATTCGGCTCGGGCGGCCGATTGAAGATCACACTGACGGGTGCTGGAGCCGACGGATTGGTTACGTCGATCACCAGACTCTCGCCGTATTGACCGAACACGTTTTGACCGGCAATGAAATATCGGAAGAACAGGGAGCTCGTGTATACGTGGTGGTTGATGATCGTATCGGAAATCATGCCCGTGTAATCCACGCCGTTGAACGTGAGTGGCGACTGGCCGAGCAAACTCGGAGCCGACGGGTCCGCCAGGGAATACACGAGAACCTGTGCGTTCGCATTCGCGTCGAACTTTCCCGTCGTGACGACGAGTCGATCGCCATCGAGTTCCATCCCCGTCACGCCGAGTCCTGCGGCAATATCGGACCCGCCGAATGTCGTAAGGATTTGTGGATTTGTCGGATCTGTAATATCGACGACGCGGATGCTCCCGGTTCCCACGACGTAAGCCCGGTTTCCGTAAACCTGAACCTGAGCGGCACCGGGAATCGCCAAGGTGCTGAGTGGTGTTAGGAGTCCCCCGGACGCCGGTTGAGTATTCGTGACTTGCAGCGTCGTCGTCACCGTTCCGTTTCCCGGAGCTAACGTCGTCGGATCGGTCGTGAGGCTTGCGGTAATTGGCGAACCGACGAGGAGATGGCCACTGCCGGTGGCACCCGGGATCGGCGTCCCTTGGGCGTCCGACACGGTCACGAATATCGTATAGTCGCCTTTGGCGAATCCCGTGGTATCCAGCATGCCCAGGTTCGCCGTAGTCAAGGTGGTTAACAGGTGGAGGGCGACCGAAACCGGAGAGGATGTAAACACGATATTGCTTCCGGCATCGAGGACGGTGAACAAGGCGCTTGCCGCCTGTTCTCGATTGACCGCGTTAAGTAGTTTGGCCGATACCGCGACTTGCCCGCCCGGATCGGTGAACGCCGGCGTCGGACTGACCGAGACGACCGTCACGAATTCTGACCGGGCCGTGAGGCTTCCGGTGGTGGTCCGGCCGATTTCCGTCGCCCCTTCGGCAACGGCACGGACCACGAAGGAGAACGGTATCACGTCGGTTGCGGACGTCGAAGTAAGGGTAATCGTCACGTCTGGCACGCCGGGGGAGCCCGGCGTCACCTGCCCGGGTGCCAGTGTGATTTTTGACTGGCTGAAAGTCGCCGTCACGTCGCTCGGCAAACCCGACACGCTCAGATCATACGTCGTGGTTTGCGAACCGATGTTTTGCAAGATGATGCCGAACGGCGTCGGCACCTGCGGCCGAACGACGGCGGAGTTGGAAATGAGCGACAGGGTGAAGTTGTGCGCGGCTTCATCATAGAGTGTGGTCGCCAGGGTCCCGAGGTCGGTCCCCAATTGCAGCGTGGCAGCCGTGACGGTCGCCGCGGTGTGGGCTGCGGCCAACTGCGTGCGATCTCCGGAAAGAGTCGGTGCCAAAGGTGCGGTAAACGGGTCCCCCGGCAGTAATCGCACGAGTGCGTCCAGCGCGGCCAGAGCCTGACTATTGAAGAAATCACTTCCCGGACTTTGAACCAGATTCGTCAGTGCCGAGGAGAGGTCGTTCAGGCGATTGGCGAGGTCGGTCTCGCCGAGATGGCTCGCAGCGACGGACGCATTCGCAATCGCGTCCGCGCCCGGTACCACCACCCGCATTTGTATTTGCAGTTGTTGGGTGACCGGGGTCGCGGCCGGTCCGAATGTCGCGGTAATTGTCGAGACCAGATTTGAGTTCAGCGGAGTCGAGGCGGTGGGGGTCAGGGTAAGGGGGATGGTTGTCGATTGCCCCGGCGTGAGGTTGATTGACGCCGGCAAACCGGCCACGGCCAGACCGGCCGGCAACACGTCCGAAAGGGCGACCGTCTCCGATACGTTCCCTACGTTCTGCAAACTGAGAGTCGCGTTCCCCGCGACACCGGGTGTGGAATTTACAGTGCTCGGTGTACTCAAAAGCGTGACGGCATGTACGGCCGGCATGGTGAAAGTTACGGTGCGAGACTGAGTGATCGTTGGGTTCGACGTGCTCGTCGCAATGACGGTGAACGAGAGAACCGTACCCGGTGCGGGGAGCGTGCCGATGGGTTGGAGGTACAAGCCTACGATGCCCGTTTGCCCGGCCGGAACGGTGACGCTCGTGCCGCTGTTTTGCAGGGCGAACCCGGCCGGCAGGTTGGAAAACGTCAGGTCAAACGTGTCGGCGTCCGAGCCGAGATTCTGGACGGACGCCCGGAACGCGGTAGGGACTTCGGCGCCGTTGAACGGGACGGTATATATCGTGTCCGGTGTCACTCCCAACGTGACACCTGGTAAAGTAGTACTGACTGTAACATTTACGATTGTCTGTGCCACAAGATCGGCATTCGTCGTCGATCGGGCGACGATTCGAATCGGATAAGTACCATTTTGTAATCCCGGCGCGGTGGTAATGGTAACTTTGCCAGTGTCGTCGACGGTTACCGTCCAGCCCGTCGGAGCTTGCGCGCTGAGAGTATATGTATCTGCGAGACTGGTATTGATGTCGATCTGGAAATTGGCCGGGTTGTTTTGGTTTGCAGTAAGGGTCGAAGGGGATGCTACAAGTGAAAGCTGGTTTGCAGCAGTGCCATTGAGAGTAACGGATTCCATGCCGCCACCTCCGGCCGCAACGGCAAGACTGCCTGTGAAACCCGTCAGAGAGTTGCCGTTGTCGGGGAGGATTGGATTTCCACCTACATTGATGGTCCCATTCCCCGGTCCGAAGTTAACCGTACCATTGGTGAGTGTCACTGAAGCGGACCCTGCGAAGTTGGGCGAACTACTAGCACCATTGCCGCTGAAGGTCGCAGAGTTGGTAGCTATGGTGTACGTTCCGAGAGGAAGTCGTGTGCCGTTGAGTATCAGAGAATCGGTAGTTAAAGTGATCGACACGTTACCGGTGACTGTGGCCGAGTAGCTGGCCCAGTTTGCACCGACACCCAGAGGCGATTCGGCCGGGCCGTAGAAATTCAGACTGCCAGTTCCGGAAACGCTGTAGTTGTTGCTCCCCGAAACTGTGGATTCAATTGGCGCCGCGAGTGCGAGCGACGTCGCACCGGATCCGATGGATACGCCATTCCCGTCCACGATTGACGCACCGGCGGCGGAGAATGTTTGGATGCGAAAGCCGCTATTACCAGTGTTGGTCCACGACGCGGACATCTGGCCGGCGGCGGAAGTTCCTTGAACCTGAACGGTGCCGGTCGCCGCGCCGGTGGGACGGTTTGCCGGGTTATTTATCGACGTGCTGGCCGAAGCACCCGGGGCGTCCGAGTAAGGGATGTTCAAATCGACCAGCAGTGGAGCTACCGGCGGGTCAAACTTTGAGAGCGGCCCGAGCGGGCTAAGCACGTAAAGGATAGCGAGATTAAGAATGAACGAAATGAACAGGTTGCCGACCAAGCCTGTGACCGCTCCGATCGTAGCGGCTTTTACCGGG
The DNA here is from genome assembly GCA_036493815.1 of Fimbriiglobus sp. Lineage (GTDB taxonomy): Bacteria > Planctomycetota > Planctomycetia > Gemmatales > Gemmataceae > DASXPC01. The sequence continues at coordinate 14,997 of DASXPC010000064.1, forward strand.
TTCGTTTGCAACCAGGGCGGTAATGGCGTATAGGACGAAATCGCCACATTGAGGGCCGCCGAAACAATAACGTTCACAATGAGGGTAGAGGCCGCGAGCAAGGTCATTCCCTGATTACCGCCGTTCTGACCGCGTGCGAGGATTTCACCAGTGTTCGGATTACTGGCCCACCACGCCGTCATTGGCTGACCGTTAACCGTCACCGGCCGTGACGGAACCGCTACGCGGAAGCCGTTCTGTACGTCGGAGGTAATTTGTGCCAGCGCATCGACCGGAAGGTTAAGGTCTTGGATTGCCGAGATGTTATCCGGCCCAATCATAATCAAGGGGATTCCCTGCCGAATTGACTCGTCGATTAGGGACGTGGAACTCAGGTTGGTCCCCCCACTGGGGACCGGGATGGACTGGGCTTCCAGATAACTGTTGAAAATCCCTCGCACGGCGGCAAATGCCCGTGCGGCCTCTGCGTTTTGCCCGGGCATAGCGACCGCCCGAATCGCGTCCCGGATGAGATCGATGCCGAACGAGGGGAACGATTGATCGTTGGCCGTGAGGACCTTTACCGAATATAGGGTGATCCGGGCCGTGTCGAAGTATGCCGCCAGGGAGTATCCGTGCACGAGGTCAGCCGTTTCCCGATCCGAAGTGGCCGCGTAGTTGGCCAACTGAGCACGCGCCTCTGCTATTAACGCGCCGATTTGTGTCACCGTTGTGGGATTGGCCGCAGCTTGGAGTGCAGCGAATTGCTTGTTAGCATGTTCCTGGGCGAGTTGAGCCGCGGCAAGGCTTTGTGATGCCGGAAGGACGTTGAGGGTGAACAAGTCGAATGGCGTGAGCGCCGGCGGTCCGTTCGGATCGACGCTGACGTTCACGCCGGCTTGCCCTTGTCGGGCTGCGTAACCAATCCGATCAACTAGCGAACGATTGTATGTTACCGGCGCACTACCCGGGTCATTCAAAGTCAGGGACAGGAATAGCCCGGTCAGAATCGTGCTGCCGAAGGGGAAGTTAGTCGCCACTTGCTGGAATTGGGAGCCTAGGATCGGTTCCGGTTGTAGATCCGCAGGAAGGGCTTCGTCGCCTAGCAGGAAATACGGCGTGTACGTCGTGGTCGAAGACGAAAATACCAACCCTCCGAGAGCCGACTGGGTTACAAGGTTCCCAATGGAAAGCGGCCGGCCTATCAGATCAACAGTGTTGAAGGATTGATCCAAAACCGTCGAAGTGCTCAACCCATTGCCGCCTAAGCCGCCGAACAATGCACTCGCCGAGTTGTATATTTCCGCATCCAGTTTCACTTCGACCTTATGGCGTAAATTATCCGCCACTTCGGTGAACGTACCCGCGACGGTCGTGAATGCCGTGCCGATTCCGCCGCCGGGCAATCCCGAGGTATCGGCGTCCTGGAAGCCGGCACCGGTGTCGATTTGGAGCCAGTAGTGGTCGCGCGTTTCGCCGAGTAGCTGCGAGTCGTTGGCCGGGTCGGCGACGGCGGTGCCGGGCGGGATGTAACCGACGGTTTGGAAGGTGGCCGGGAACATCGACAGGATCATTTGCCGAGAAAGCGGGTCGGACAAGGTGCCGTGGGCGTAGCGGGCGGGGATGCCGGAAGCACGGAAGAGGGCGACGCCGAGGCTCGCTTCGTCGAGTGAGTTGCCGGCCGCGCTCCAGAGCGTTCCGCGGGCGCCACGCAAGGAACCGACGTACGATTCGTATCCGACGTCGGTATTCAGGTAGTTGAAGATCGCCTGCGGGTCGTATCGGAGTTTGGCAGCTTCCTCCTGGATAAACGGGTCGGTCGTATTTGCATCCGGCGTGGAAGCGAGTTGATCCGCCGGCAGCGTCCGCGTAACGAGAGTGGCGGCCGGGGTGTCGTTGGTGACCATTCCGGCGTTCAAGATGCCGAAAGCGTGGGCCCCGGTGTCGATTTGCGTCGGAATGACGTTGGGAAGAGTGACGGTCAGCGTGATGCTTGCCCGGTCGAAACCGTGGATCGTGCCCAGGCTCCAAGCCAGATTCTGGCCGCTCTGGTCGGGCAGTTGCGACGCGGATTGGACGGTCACGCCCGCCTGCAACGTATCGGTCAGCAACACGCCGGTCACGTCGTCGGCCTGCTCGTTGTAGACGGTGTAGGTGACCGTCAACGTGTGGTTTTGAACGCCGGTGGTCGAATAGGTCGACAACGTCCGGCCGACAATGATGTCCGGCGGCAAGGTCGCGTCCAGCATCGTCCGGTCTTCGAGAGGCTCGACAAACAATCGAAGGAATCGCGGTTTACGGCGCAACCGAACGGCGTGCCGGTCCGATTTCCAGGACTTCAAAAAGCGAGGCGTCATGGTGTTGCTCCGGGTGGACCAATTTCGGCCGGTTTGCTTTGCCGGGGATAACGGGAATTGTGAATTCCGCCGGCGAAAGCTAATCGGGTTAACCTGTCGCAGTCACGATCGGAATAACTTTGACAATAAAGGACAATTGATGCAAACGAAAAAAGCCTTCCATTTCCCGCTCTACCGTCGGAATAGTTAGCGGAATGAGGCGAAGGCCGGTCGGTCGTCACTCGAAATTCCGGGAAGAGACTCGACGGATTCTCGGGAGAGGTTCTCGAACGCTTTATAGAGACGGGATCGGAAAAAGAGCCTATTCAGCCGGTGCGTCTTCGGACACATTGACATAGCCGCCGAACTCAGTTGGGAAATGATTTTCCCAAGAAGTTTTGTCAGAACCTCTTAGATTGCGACGACGGGGAAGTTTGATAAAATTGGGAAATTCGGTTTGGTCGTGCGTCCGCTCGATGAGGAATTGACAACGGACTGGCAGTTGAGAGCCTTGAAAGGGAAACTCGTGATTTCGAAATCGGGCCGAAATCGTGCGGTTATTGAAAACGTAATACCGGAGGTTGACGGCGGGCGGTATCCGATTAAGCGAGTTGTCGGTGAATCGGTCGAGGTGGAAGCGGACGTTTTTGCAGACGGGCACGACGTGGTCGAATGCGTTTTGCTTTCGCGGAATCAGGACGAGTCCGTCTGGTCGGAAACGCCGATGCGGCACGTGGGCAACGACCGCTGGCGCGGCTCGTTCGAAGTCGAGCGAGTGGGTCGGGTGCACTATACGGTGCTGGCCTGGGTCGATCACTTTCAGTCCTGGATTCGCGACCTGCAGAAACGACCGGTAGACGGCCCCGATATCGACGTGAATCTACGGGTCGGAGCCAATCTAATTTCGGCAGTCGGCGGCCGTGCCGATGCTAGGACGGCGGGGTGGTTGCAAAGTCGATCCGCATTCCTCATCGGTTCAGCACCGGCATCCGATCGCGTCCGGGCCGCCATTGACCCGGAACTGGCCGTGCGGATGCGCCCGCATTCGGACCGTCAATTCGCGACCCAATACGATCGGGAACTCGTCGTCGTCGTCGACCGGGTGAAAGCCCGCTACAGCACGTGGTACGAGTTGTTCCCCCGTTCGTGGGCGACGGAAGCGGGCCGGCACGGAACGTTTCGGGACGTGGAAGCGCAACTGCCGCGAATTGCCGGGATGGGGTTCGACGTTTTGTACTTGCCGCCGATCCACCCGATCGGCCGGGCTTTCCGAAAGGGGAAGAACAACACCCCCACCGCGAACCCGCAAGACGTCGGAAGCCCGTGGGGGATCGGCGCGGCCGAAGGGGGACATACGGCGATCCACCCGGAACTCGGCACGATCGCCGACTTCCGCAGACTCGTCGATACGGCCCGGAAGCACGGCATTGAGTTAGCCTTAGACGTCGCCTATCAATGTTCGCCGGATCATCCCTGGGTGAAGGACCATCCCGACTGGTTCCGCAAACGGCCGGACGGGTCGATTCAATACGCGGAGAACCCGCCGAAAAAGTACCAGGACATTTACCCGATCGATTTCGAGTCCGAGGACTGGCAAGCGTTGTGGACGGCCCTCGCGGAGGTTTTCTATTTCTGGATCGGTCAGGGCGTGGCGATTTTCCGCGTCGATAATCCGCACACGAAAGCGTTTCCGTTCTGGGAATGGCTGATCGGTGAAGTCAAAGCGAAGCACCCGGAGACGATATTTCTCGCCGAGGCGTTTACGCGGCCGAAGGTGATGTACCGCCTGGCGAAACTCGGATTCACCCAGTCGTACACATATTTTTCCTGGCGGAACACCGGGGCGGAGTTAAAGGAATACTTCACCGAATTGACGCAGACCGAAGTCCGCGAGTATTTCCGACCGAACTTGTGGCCCAACACTCCGGATATTCTGCCGGAATTTCTCCAGTGGAGCGGCCGGGCGGGATTCATGGCCCGCATCGTTCTCGCTGCGACGCTCGGCGCCAGCTACGGAATTTACGGGCCCGCATTTGAGTTGGGCATTTCCCAACCGATCGCTCCGGGGAAAGAAGAGTACCTCGATTCGGAGAAGTACCAGATCGTGCGGTGGAGTCTCGGCGGGCCGAACGACTTGAGCGAGTTCATCGCGCGGCTGAACCGGATCCGAAACGAGAACCCCGCCCTCCAGTCCGACCGCGGCTTGCGGTTCCATATCTGCGACAACCCGGAGATTCTCTGCTACAGCAAATACGACGCGGGACTCGGTAACCGGGTGGTGACGGTCGTCAATTTGGACCCGAAACACAAGCAGTCCGGATGGATCGAACTCGACCTCCTCGCCCTGGGAATCGAGGTCGGACGACCGTATCAGATGCACGACCTGCTGACCGAGGCTCACTACCTTTGGCACGGCGGACGGAACTTCGTTCTTCTGGACCCCGAGGCGGTCCCCGCGCACGTATTCCGGGTTCGCCAGCACGTTCGGACGGAACACGATTTCGATTATTTCACGTGACCCACCAGTCATGGAGGAGTACGGCGATGGCCGACGGAAGGAACATCCTTTCCACCGATCCGACCTGGTACAAGGATGCCATCATTTACGAGGCGCCGGTCAAGTCCTTCTGCGATTCGATTTCGGACGGGAACGGCGATTTTCGCGGGATGACCAGCAAGCTCGATTACCTCCTCGACCTCGGCGTTACCGCAATTTGGCTGCTCCCGTTTTACCCCTCGCCTGCCAAAGACGACGGATACGACATTGCAGACTATACCACGGTTCACCCCCAGTACGGCACCCTGGACGACTTCAAGGAACTGCTCACCGAAGCCCACCACCGCGGCATCCGGGTCATTACCGAACTCGTCATCAATCACACGTCCGACCAGCACCCGTGGTTTCAGCGCGCCCGGCGGGCACCGAAAGGGAGCAAGGAGCGAGATTTCTACGTCTGGAGCGATACGCCGGAGAAATACAAGGAAGCCCGGATTATCTTCAAGGATTTCGAGACATCGAACTGGGCGTACGATCAAGTCGCACGGGCGTACTACTGGCACCGCTTTTACAGTCATCAACCGGACCTGAACTACGACAACCCGGCCGTGTGGGATGAGATCTTTCCCCTCGTGGATTATTGGTTTGAAATGGGCGTTGACGGCCTGCGACTCGACGCCATCCCGTACCTGTATGAGCGGGAGGGGACCAGTTGCGAAAACCTCCCGGAGACACACGCCTTTCTGAAAGCACTTCGCAAACACGTCGACGAGAAGTTCCCGGGCCGCATGTTTCTGGCCGAGGCGAACCAGTGGCCGGAGGACGCGGTTGCCTATTTCGGCCACGGCGACGAGTGCCACACGGCGTTCCACTTCCCCCTCATGCCGCGCATGTTTATGGCCATCCGGACCGAGGAACGGTTCCCGATCGTGGACATTCTGGACCAGACGCCGGCAATACCCGACTCGTGCCAGTGGTGCCTGTTCTTGCGGAATCACGACGAATTGACGCTGGAAATGGTAACGGACGAAGAGCGGGACTACATGTACCGGGCGTACGCCGCGGACGCCCAGGCCCGGATCAACCTGGGAATCCGGCGCAGACTCGCACCCTTATTGGGTAACAACCGCCGCCGGATCGAGTTGATGAATGGCTTGCTGTTCAGCCTGCCCGGCACGCCGGTGCTCTATTACGGCGACGAGATCGGGATGGGCGACAACATATACCTTGGGGATCGCAACGGTGTGCGTACGCCGATGCAGTGGTCGAGCGACCGGAATGCCGGATTCAGCCGGACCAACCCGCAGAAGCTCTATCTGCCGATCATCATCGATCCGGAATATCACTACGAAGCGGTCAACGTCGAGTCGCAGCAAAATAATCCGAACTCACTTTTGTGGTGGATGAAGCGAATCATCGACTTGCGGAAGCGGTATCGGGCGTTCGGACGCGGGACGATCGAATTCCTCGCGCCCGAAAATCCCAAGATCCTGGCATTCATCCGCCGATTCGAAGACGAAACGATTCTCGTCGTCGCCAACCTTTCCCGGTTCGCGCAATATGCGGAACTCAAACTGGACGCCTATTCCGGCATGGTCCCGGTGGAGATGTTCGGTCGGATCGAGTTCCCGCTCATCGGCAAAGCGCTTTACCCTATCATGCTCGGCCCCCACGGCTTCAACTGGTTCCTGGTTCAACCGCAACGGCCGTCGTCGCTCGGCTTGACGGCCATGCCCAAGGGTTTTCCGGAAATCGTCGTATACGGCGGGTGGGAACGGATTCTCAACGGTGTCGGCAAGTCGAATCTGGAAGCGGTGTTGCCGGCGTTTCTGGCCCAACGACGGTGGTTCGGCGCCAAAGACCGGCCGATCCGGGATGTGGAAATTCGCGACGCCGTCCGCGTTCCCATGCCAACGGAGGACACCGACCCGGGTCCGGTAGCCGAATGGTACTCCTCGATTTACGTCACATTACTCGACGTTCACTACCTGGAATCGGAAGCGGAACTATACGTCCTGCCCCTGGTCGCGGCGTGCGGGGCCGATGCCGATCACATCCTGGAGAAGCTCTCGCATGCGGTCGTCGTCCGATTTCTCGGCGCAGGAACCGGGGTATTGTACGACGCAATGTGGAATCCCGGGTTCTGCTCGCGAGTGCTAGAAGCCATGACCCGCGGTGAGAGTTTCGTGGGGAACGAAGGCAAAATTACGGCTGTGGCTCTGGGCCAGTTTCCGACGGACATCGGCACGAATTGCCCGGTGCCGACACTCAGCAAGGCCGAGCAAAGCAACACGACGATCGTATTCGGCAACGAATACATCCTCAAAGTATTTCGCCGGGTGGAATTCGGAATCCACCCGGACCTCGAAGTCGGACGGTACTTGTCCGAACAACAGCATTTTGCGAACAGTCCGTCCTTTCAGGGGCATCTCGAATACCGCCGTCGCAAGGGCGACCCGATCACACTTTCGGTCCTTCAGCGGTTTATCCAGAACCAGGGGACCGGTTGGACGCACACGCTGAACGCACTCGGGCAGTTCGTCGAACACGTTCTGACGGACGTGGAGAACCCGGACAGCCCTCCGGTCGGTGCGAAATCGATCATCGAATTGACGCAGGAAGACGACCCTTCCCACGCGGTTTCGGCCATTGGAACGTATTTGCAAGAGGCGAAGTTGCTCGGCCGGCGCACGGCCGAAATGCACCTGGCTCTGGCGGCGATGGGAACCAACCCGGCGTTCGAACCGGAACCGTTTACCTCGATGTATCAGCGGTCCATTTATCAATCCATGCGGTCGGATACCGGGCGGGTTTTCCAGTCGCTCCGTAAGCGACTCCGGACGCTGCCGGAAGAGCCGGGTGGACTGGGCCGCACCATCCTCGATTCCCTTTCCGTCATCCTGGCCCGATTCCAGGCTGTGGCCAGCACCCGCATGAGTGGGCAACGGATTCGCATTCACGGGGACTACCACCTCGGTCAGGTTCTGTTCACCGGTAAAGACTTCGTGATCATCGATTTCGAAGGCGAACCGCTCCGCTCGATCTCCGACCGCCGTTTGAAACGGTCCGCCCTTCGCGACGTTGCCGGCATGCTCCGGTCGTTCCACTACGCGGCGTACACGGCCCTGCTCGGCCGAACGGCCGAGCACGCCAGCGGACAATCGGCGGTCCGCGCCGAGGACTTCAGCCGGCTGGAAGCCTGGTGCCAGTACTGGTATCGCTGGGTTTCCGTGGCCTACCTGCGGGCATACCGGGAGACGGCCGGACCGGCCGCGTTCCTGCCCGGCACCGATACCGAATTCCGGATCATCCTCGAAGCCTTCGTACTCTGGAAAGCCATTTATGAAATCGGCTATGAAATCGGGCACCGACCCGATTGGATTACCGTTCCGATGCACGGGGTTCTCGACATCCTGAAAACTCAGTGACGATGCCGGAACCGAGACCCGCCACGCAATCGGAGGACCGTCATGAATGCCACCCCGGGTACGAACGGTCGATACGTAATGCGGTACGACGGGTCCGGGTTTTCGAACGACGACCTTTTCCTTTTCAACGAGGGAACCCACTACCGCCTCTTCGATAAGCTGGGCGCCCATTCCGTGCCGCGAGACGGGACCCCGGCCGTGCGGTTCGCCGTCTGGGCACCGAACGCGAAGCACGTCCATCTCGTCGGCGATTTCAACGGCTGGAATCCGGACACCTATGCGATGCAACTGCGAGGCCATTCCGGCATTTGGGAGGGAACCGTCGACAACCTGGAAGTCGGCGCCCGGTACAAGTATCACGTCCGCGGGCCGAACGGATATCGGTTCGACAAAACCGATCCTTATGCCTTTTCGTGTCAGGTTTCGCCGGACACCGCTTCCGTCGTAACCGACCTTTCCTTTACTTGGAACGACTCGGAGTGGATGACAAACCGGAAGGGGCGGAACGGTCTGACGGCTCCGGTGTCCGTTTACGAAATGCATCTCGGATCGTGGCGGCGAAAGGCCGACGAAGGCAACCGCTTCCTGACTTACCGCGAACTGGTGTCCGTCCTTCCCGATTACGTTGCCGGCCACGGATTCACTCACGTGGAGTTCCTCCCCGTCATGGAGCACCCGTTTTACGGGTCGTGGGGTTACCAGACGTCGGGATACTTTGCACCCACGAGCCGATACGGTTCCCCGCAGGACCTCATGGCCCTAATCGACGCGTTGCACCGGCGGGGCGTGGGAGTGATTCTCGACTGGGTTCCGAGCCATTTCCCCTGCGACGGGTTCGGGTTGAGTTACTTCGACGGCACGCACCTTTACGAGCACGCCGACCGCCGGCAGGGATTCCAGCCCGACTGGGGCTCGTACGTTTTCAATTACGGCCGGCATGAAGTGGCGAACTTTCTCGTCAACTCGGCCCTGTTCTGGCTCGACAAGTACCACGTCGACGGCATCCGGGTCGACGCGGTGGCGTCGATGCTTTACCTCGACTATTCCCGGAAAGAAGGGGAGTGGATTCCGAACGCATACGGCGGGCGGGAGAATCTGGAAGCCGTCGCGTTTTTGAAACGATTGTCCGAACGGGTGTATGCCGAATTTCCGGACGTGCAGACGTTTGCCGAGGAATCGACCGCGTGGCCGTCCGTCTCGCGGCCGACTTACTTGGGCGGATTGGGTTTCGGCTTGAAGTGGGACATGGGTTGGATGCACGACACGCTGACGTACATGGCTGAAAACCCGATCGACCGGAAATATCACCACAATGAACTCACCTTTCGTTCGGTGTACGCCTTTTCCGAAAACTTCCTGTTGCCGTTGTCCCACGACGAGGTCGTCCACGGGAAACGATCACTGTTGGAAAAAATGCCGGGAGACGAAAACGGGAAGTGGGCAAACCTGCGGCTGCTGCTCGCCTACATGTGGACGCAACCGGGGAAAAAATTGCTGTTCATGGGCGGCGAGTTCGGGCAACGGCGGGAATGGAATCACGACGCGAGCTTGGACTGGAACCTGCTCCAGACCCCCGAACATCGGGGCATTGCCCGTCTGATTGGCGACTTGAATCACCTCTACCGGTCGGAACCCGCCTTGCACGCCAAGGACTGCAACTCATCCGGCTTCCGGTGGGTCGAAGCGAATGATTCGGACCACAGCGTCGTGGCGTACCTGCGGCTCGGATTCGAAACGGACCCACCTATTCTCGCGGCACTCAACTTCACCCCGGTCGTCCGGAATAATTACCGGCTCGGCGTGCCCCGGGGGCAGATGTGGAAAGAGTTATTCAACAGCGACGGCACAATCTACGGCGGTAGCGGCACGGGGAATTTCGGGGCAGTCGAGGCGGTTCCCATCAGTTTGCACGGCCAAACACACTCGGTGACCGTGACCCTTCCGCCGCTCGCCGTCGTCCTGTTCAAGCCCGCCGTCGAATCACATTCGCAGGGGGTACCGGGACCGTCATCATGAATCCGCCATGGCGACCGATTGCGGGGGCGTCGCCGGATGCGTCGGGAGTGTGCTTTCGCGTCTGAGCCCCGACCGCCGGCAAGGTTGAGCTTGTGATCGAAGGGGCACGGCCCGTGGCGGATTCGTACGGGGGAACACCGTGAGAACAAGCCCCGTCATTCCTCACGCAACGTATCGGTCGCCCACAGTCAACGGCAGCGTTTGGCCGGCCATCCCTTCCGGATAATGGTGGTAGATCGTCCGGTGCGGGAAAGGGATTTCGATACCGAGTTCGTCGAACCGGTTCTTGATCCGCCTCAGCATTTCCCGTTTGATCGGCCATTGCTGGAGGGGTCGGGTCTTCAGCAGGAAACGGATCACCACTGCGGAATCCGCGAAGGAGTCCACGCCGAGCATTTCCGGTTCTTCGAGGATGTGCTTGCCCAGAACCGGGTGGTGGCGCATTTCCCGCCCCAATTCCATCAGCACGTCGATGACGCGATCCACATTTTCCTTGTAGGCGACCGGGACGTCGAGCAACGCCCGGGACCACCCGTGCGTCAGATTGCTGACGCTGGTAACCGCGCCGTGCGGAATAAAGTGGCGGACCCCTTCCAGGTCCCGAAGCACGGTCATGCGGAGGGTGATTAATTCGACGAGGCCGGAGATCGACCCGATCCGCACGACGTCGTTGACGCTGTATTGGTCTTCCATCAGCATCATGAATCCGGTGAAGTAATCGCGGATCAGGTTCTGGGCCCCGAATGCGACGGCCAGACCGATGACGGCCGCCCCGCCCATGAGCGGGACGACCGGAACGCCGACTTCGTCCAGGAGCATGACCAACCCGCCGCCGAACACTGCGATCCCTGCCGCATACCGGAATACGCCGACCAGTGTACTGGCCCGGTTCTCCCGGTCTTCGACGGACCCCCTTTGGCCGTTACGCGTGATGAAACGAACGATGTGCCGGCTGAACTGCCGGACAAGCATGTGAATGACGCCCATGCCCAACAGGATCAGGAGGAGTCGCGGTCCTTTTGCATACACCCACCGGAAAAGGTTACGCGGGGCCGTGGGACTCTGTAGCGAGTTCAGTTCGGCTTCCGAATCGGTTACTTGCTTCCGCCGTTCGTCCGCTTCCTTGGTATGGACCGCGAGTTCGGCCTTCAGGCCGGTCAGTGTTTCGTTCAAGGAGGCAATCCGGTCCGCGATCCGCTGGACCTTACTCCGCGAATCGGTCAGGCGCTGATTGGTTTCCTGCAGCTTTTGAGTCAGTGCCGTTCGCTCGGCGGGCGTGGCAGGGGGTTGGGTTTTTAGTGTCGTGGAAAGCCGCTCGGCGGATTTTTCGGCCTGGTCCACGGTTTCCCGTTCGAGTCCCAATATCGTCGTGGCGTTTTTGATCGAGCGTTCCATGACCCGGACCCGTTCTTCGGCCGAACGGACGCGGGCCTCGGCGTTCTGTAACTCGACCCGGTGAGTGTTCAATCGCTCGTGGGCCTGTCGGACGACGGGATCGGTTTCGTTGGCTGCGGGCAGTAGATTTGCCGCCGGCTGAACCGTGGTACTCGCCGGTGCGGGAAGAGTGGGAACGGCCAGCGGAGATAGGCCGGGTGGCACTGCTACGGGGGTCGGCGAACGTTCGACCGTCGCCGTCGGGTTGGTCGGTTGCGCCGGAACAGATGGCGCGGGTGACGTCGTCGTCGGCTTCTCGGCCGGTACGGGCTTCTCTGGCGGCGGAGTCTTCCCCTCCAGGCGGTCCAACCGTTTCGTGTCCGACGCAATCCGTTCTTTCAGGCCGGCGATCGTCTCCAGAATTGCCTTCTTCTGACGGATGGCGATGTCGAACCGGTCCTTGGCGAGTTTCCAATCTTCCTGCAACCCCGGCAACCCTGCCTCGGCCTTAACAGCCTCCGATTCCTTGCCCTCCTTCCGGAGTTTCGCCGCCGTCATTTTCAGCGTCTTCAATTTTTCGTTGAGGCTTTCGAAATCAGCTTCGGCCTTGTGGTATTCCCCCGCCGGGTCGTCGACTTGCTTCTGGAGTTTTTCCAATGCATTCTTCGCCTGCTTCACGGATTCCCGACCGTTGGCAATCTTTTCCGCGTCGGTCGCTTTCGACGGGACGCTAGTCGAAGGGTCTTGTGGTTTGGACGCGGCGGCAGGATCGTTCGGCTTCGTTGGGGACCCCGTCGGCGGCTGCAACAAGGCGACTTGAAACAGAGTTGACAACCCAAACAGGAACAGATTCGTCATCATGACCATAACCTGACGGCTAGTATTCGGTGTAGGGTAACGGGCACAACGTTCTTGCAAAAAACGACTGCGATGAACAGTTTCGGGCGGGAAGTCTTAAGCGATCCAAAAGAGATTGTATACCCCAGGTCAAATCGAATTTGGACCCTCAAGGGTCGCAAAACGCGACCCGGTTGTGGGAAAACGGGTCGCACGTCAGTCATATCGGAGTGGTCGCGAGGAAACTCTCTGCGGGAAAACGCGAATTGTATTTCCCCGAGAGACCGACTGGGGTGCCGTTGTTAGCGCACGAACGGCGCGCCGCCGAAAACGTCCGGTACCGTCGTAAGCGTCACCGGACGGAAGATACCCCCCGCCCCGTACCAGTCATAGACCCGCACCGCGATCGTGATCGGTTCGCCCGGCTTCACGAGGGACGTGATTTTGTGAGTCTTCGTTTCGTCGAACGCCGTTGTCTTGGTCGGAATGTCCCCACCAGACCCGGCTTTGGTGCCATTGACGTACACGTCGTAGTAATCGTCCACGCCCGTAAATCGTAAGTACGTTTCCTTGCCGGCGAATGCTTTCGGTACGGTGACGGTGGTGCGGTACCATGCCCAGCCGTCGAGGTTCGGGTATCCCTGGCCTTCCCAGTGGGCGTTGGTCTTGATGTCGGCCCAGGCGGTGTCCTTGAAGTCGGGCTTGTGCCAGCCCGCCGTCACGCCTTCGTTCTTCGGGTCGGGCTTGAACTTCCACTTCCGGTCGCCGCCGAGCTCGACTTTCACCTCGGTCAGCATGTTGCGAATGCCGGCGATGGTCGCGGGGGAAAGTGCGTTCCGCGGCTCCGGCCCGTCGGCGAGGTAATGGCCGAACTCGCCGAGAAGCCACTTCCCGGCCGCGTTCGTGTCCCCGTCGTGTTTCAGTGCCGACACGAGTAGCCTGCCCTTGCCGACGCGGGTGCTGAAGGCGAGGGCGTGCGTTCGCACTTCGCGAATGTCGTGGTTGTCCCAGAGGAGCAGAATCGGGTCAATTTCCTTCAGGTAGGTGACGTTCGGTATGACGTCGCCGGCGAGGTCGAAGTGTTGCAACTCGACGAGGAAGTCGTGGGGCGCGTTCTTCAGGGCAGGGTGGTCGAACACGGCCGGGCCGCCGCGGAGGAACCAGTGTGACTGCAGCGGCGGGCTGCCCGGCTTGTTATCGGGCAGGAGCAGGACGCGGGAGCCGGCTTCGAGTTTGGCGAGCAGCGTGTCGTCGAAGTGGCGGGCGACGGTGACGGTCGGCGGAACGGGTATAGCCGCAGGAACGACCCAGAACATCCATGAGTTTGACGGAATCTCGGCCATTGATTCGAAGGCAGACAATTTGAATCTGGTCGGTCCCTGAACCCTCGGAATTGGCATAACAAGCCTATTGGCAGTCAGGCTGAATACGGAGTTGCCGTTCATGTATTGCGATAGTTCGGCTATTACTCGGGTATTGTTTGGCAATGAGCCCCGAGCCTGTATCGACGCGGTTAATTCCTTGCCGCCTTCAAGTGACCGGCATTCATTTGTCGTGGTGAGCGAAAACATCGTTTCGCCGTGCCAAGCCCAATCTTTCTCATCCCACTTGTCCACTCCGCCATAGTCTACCAGCCCCATCGCCGCGAGGGGGAAGTCGCGCAACACACTGACCACGTACCCGCCGTTCGGCACCTCGCGGCGAAACGTCTCGATCTGGTACTTCCGCATCAACATCGCGTACCGCTTCGAGTCTTCGACCAGTCGCTTCTCGCCGATCTCGTGACCGGCCTCCTTCATCATCGACAGCCAATGAGCGTTGGCCTGGAAGTGATAGGGAAGCCAATAGGGTCGCTCGCTGCCGACCCGCTTCGCCAATTCAGCGGTCGGCGTCCACGTGTCGGCCGCGATGGCCTCGCCGAGTAGCAAGGGCTTCACGCCGAGCTTCTTATAATTCTTCAGACGGTCGATGGTCTTCACCCAGGTGTCGTTATTGCCGTACGGGTGGTCGTCGTAGAAGTCGGTGACGCGGTTCCATTCGATCCAGCTCGAATCGTCTTCGACGATCGCGCCGGGGATCATCTCCTTGCACTTCGCGGTGAGGGCTTTCAACACGTTGATGTCCGCCGACGGTCCGGTCTCGCAAGTCAAGCTGTGCAAGATGACGCTCGGGTGGTTTCGGACGTGGGCGAAGAACTCTTCAAACTCCTTCGTTAACTCGGTCAAGTGCTTCGGAGTCAGTTGCGGGTGCCAGGTTGGGTACTCGATCCACAATAAAACGCCTTCCTCGTCGGCGATTTGCAACAGTCTCTCCGGCGGTATCCAGAGGCAACACTTCATCAGATTGAACCCGCGGACCTTGATCCGCTTTAAGTCCGCGCGCCAGACCTCATCGGTCGGGTTCGGTTCGAGCGTCGGCGGGTAGTAGCCCCAGTTGAGGACGCCGCGGACGATGAGTGGCTGGCCGTTGAGGAGGAGTTGGTTGCCACGTGTCTTGATGGTTCGCTTTGCGGTTTTGAATATTACGCTGTCGCCGGCCGTAGTGGTGAGAACGACGCCTTTCAGTTTCGGGTCTTGCGGGGACCAGACCGGCAACTCCGCGTCTGCCGGTGCGGTTTCG
Organism: Fimbriiglobus sp.; assembly: GCA_036493815.1. Classification (GTDB taxonomy): domain Bacteria; phylum Planctomycetota; class Planctomycetia; order Gemmatales; family Gemmataceae; genus DASXPC01. Next base: position 30,083 of record DASXPC010000064.1, read on the forward strand.
GTCAGGTCGTCCACGTACTTTTCAGGAACGGTGAGCAGTTTTACGCTCTGCCAGAGGCCGCCGAAGTGCGGTTGGACGATCGGCAGGAAGCCCTGCGTGTTGTGGCCGACCCGCTCGTCGAGCTTCACCGTGATCTCGTGCGGCCCCGGCTTCTTGGCGAGTTCGGTCACGTCGAACCGAAACGGCGTCCACCCGCCGAGGTGCTCGCCGAGCTTCGTCCCGTTCCAGTAGACCTCGGCAAACGTCGCCGCGGCGGTGAAGTGAACCAGGAGCCGTTTGCCGGCTGGGAGGTCGATCTTATCGATCGTTTTCCGGTACCAGCCGATCCCGTGCCAGTCCATCCCCTCATGGCTTTGCATTGCACTCGGCACGGTAACCGGCTTCCACTTTGCATCTTTTGCCCCGTCCTGCTTGAACTCCCACGGGCCGTCGAGGGACCGTTCGGTTCGGATCGGGTCGGCGGCGGAAAGTGGGCAGGCCGTTCCCACAACGAACCAAATTGCCAATTTGCGAAACATCATTCGCCTCCGGAAACGTACAGGTATTCCTATGCACTCTCCCGGGGGAATGAAATTGCTTTCCCTTCCCGAATCCTCCGACCATAATCGGTCCACCCGCCCCCCGGAGTCCGTCAATGCGTCTCGTATGTACCCTGCTCGCCGCCGCGGTCGCAACCGTCGGCTCGCCTCTCTTCGCCCAGGCACCACCCACCGCCAAGATCGTGACCCCGCCGAAGGAGCAGTTCGGCTTCGCCCTCTGCGACGACTACTGCCTGGCCAATTACAAGCAACTGGAAGCCTACTGGAAGAAGCTGGAAAAACAGACCGACCGGATGAAGGTGGTGAAGATCGGCACGACGGAAGAAGGGCGGGACCAGTTGATGGCGGTCGTTTCGTCGCCGGCGAACCTGGCGAAACTGGACCGGTACAAGGAGATCGCCCGGAAACTGGCGACGGGCGAGGCGACGGCGGAGGCGGCGGCCAAACTGGCCGAGGAAGGCAAGGCAGTCGTCTGGATCGACGGCGGGCTGCATGCGAGCGAAGTGCTCTGCGCCCAGGTGCTGATCGAAACCGTCTACCGGTTTGTCGTCGCCACCGACCCGGAATCTCTCCGCATTCTGGACGACGTGATCATTCTGTTCGTCCACGCGAACCCGGACGGCATGGACTTGTGTGCCGACTGGTACATGCGGAAGCCGAAACAGACGGAGCGGTCGCTCGCGGGATTGCCGCGGCTGTACGAAAAGTATGCCGGGCACGATGACAACCGGGATTCCTACGCGAATAACCTGGCCGAGACGCGGAACGTAAACCGGGCGCTGTACCGGGAGTGGTTTCCGCAGATCGTGTACGACCAGCACCAGACCGGCCCGGCCGGGGCGGTCGTGTTCGTGCCGCCGTGCCGCGACCCGAACAACTACCACCTTCACCCGCTGGTCCTCAACGGCATCGAACAGGTCTGCGGGGCGATGGTCCAGCGGCTGATCATGGAGAACAAGCCGGGCATCACCGACCGCACGGGGGCCGGGTACAGCACCTGGTGGAACGGCGGGTTGTGTACGACCTGCCAGTTCCACAACATGATCGGGTTTTTCACCGAAACCATCGGCGGGCCGACGCCGTCGCGGATTCCGCTGGTCGCGTCGAAACTGCTGCCGACCAGCGATTACCTCTATCCCATCGCTCCGCAAGAATGGCACTTCAAGCAGTCGCTGGAATACTCGGTGTCGGGCTGTCGGGGCGTGCTCGATTACGCACAGCGGAATCGACGGGTGTTGCTGTACAACATCTGGCGGATGGCCCGGGATATGATCGACCGGGGCAACAAGGATAGCTGGACGATCACGCCGAAAATGGTGGCGGCCGCGGGCGGCGGCCGCGGCCAGACCCGCGGCGGCCGGGGCGGTGGTTTTGGCGGATTCGGCGGGGGGGGCGGGCGGTCCGGTGTTGCCGATTTCACCAAGTTCTTCCGCGACCCCGCCAAGCGCGACCCCCGCGGCTACATTCTCCCCAGCGATCAAACCGACTTCCCCACCGCCACAAAATTCGTAAACACCCTGCTCGGCAACGGCTGCACCGTTCACCGGGCCACCGCCGATTTCACCGTCGCCGGCAAAAAATACCCCGCCGGGTCGTTCGTCGTGAAAACCGCCCAGCCGTTCCGCGCCCACGTTCTCGACATGTTCGAGCCGCAGGACCACCCCGACGACATCCCGTACCCCGGCGCCCCGCCGACAGCCCCGTACGACGCGGCCGGGTGGACCCTCGCCTATACGATGGGCGTGAAGTTCGACCGGATTCTGGACGGCCTCGATCCGAAGCTGCCGCTGGAAGTAATTCAGGAGGAAGAAGCCAAGCCGCTGCCGGGGAAAATCACCGGCCCGCCAAAACCGACCGGCTATTTCCTCGATTCGCGGTCGAACGACGCGTTCGTCGCGGTCAATCGGTTGTTGAAAGCCGGCGAAAGCGTCGGCCGGCTGCATAATGGCATGGGCATAGACAAGGATTTTTTCCCGGCCGGTACGTTTTTCATTACGACCAAACCGACAACCAGACCTCTGCTCGAGAAATTAGCCACGGACCTCGGCGTTCCGTTCGTCGGCACCGACGTTCCCGAAGTCAAGGGGATCAAACCCCTCAAGCCAGTCCGCGTCGGTCTCTGGGACCGCTACGGCGGCTCCATGCCCGCCGGGTGGACCCGGCTGATCCTCGAACGGTTCGAATTCCCGTTCACCATTACCTATGCGGCCGAACTCGACAAAGGAAACCTCAAGGATAAGTACGACGTGTTGGTATTCGTCGAAGGGGCAATCCCCGGGAACGGCGGTGGCGGCCGCGGTGGCCGGGGCGGGGCCGGCGGTCGGGGTGGCGCCGGTGGCCGCGGCGCCACCGGCGGTCGGGGCGGGGCCGGCGGTCGGGGCGGGGCTCCGGACAACGCCGACGCAACGCCACCCGGCTCTTTCCTCGGCGAACCCGTTCCACCGCAGGGCAACGTCACCGTAGCCACCACCATCCCGCAACTGAAAAAATTCCTCGAAGCCGGCGGAACCGTTGTCACTCTTGGCAGCTCGACCGCCTTGGCCGCTCGCGTCGGTTATACCATTCCCAGCCAGCCCACCGTCAAAGGTGACGACGGCAGCGAACGGGCACCGCCCCGCGAAAAGTACTACATCCCGTCGAGCGTACTCCGCATGAAACTCGACCCCAAGCTCCCGCTCGCCTGGGGCATGGACGAATACGCCGACACGATGTTTGCCAACAGCCCCACGTTCCGGCTCACCGACGAACTGAAGGCCAAAGGATTGAAACGGGTCGGTTGGTTCGACTCGAAGACCCCACTCCGTAGCGGGTGGGCGATGGGCCAGGATTTGTTGGAGAACGGCACCGCCGTGATCGACGCCCCGGTTGGAAAGGGCCGACTCGTCCTGATCGGGCCGCAGATCCTGTTCCGCGCCCAGCCGCAGGGGTGCTACAAACTGCTGTTCAACGCTCTCATGGAGTCGACGACACCGGAGTAAGCCTCATTGAAAAACGGCCCGGACGCCTTTGGTCCGGGCCGTTTCGTGGACAGTGGTAGCCCCGGTTTGCGGCCTACTTCCGCGAGTTGGGAGAATCGTCCCGCTTCAGGTACGGCACGCCGTTCTGCCACCAGTCGGGGGCGGGTTTGCCCATCAGGTAGTGGTCGAAGAATTCCTTCATCCGCACGGCGTAGTCCTTCTTGTTTTCCATCTTGGCCAGGCCGTGGTTCTCGCCCTTGTACTGCAACATCACCACCGGCTTTTGCAGCCGGCGAAGGGTGTTGTAGTATTCGATCCCTTGGGTGAAATCGACCGCCCCGTCCTTGTCGTTGTGCAGGATGACCAGCGGTGTCTGCACTTTGGTGGCGTGGTAGACCGGCGAATTGCGGATGTACGCTTCCTGTTGTTCCCAGTATCCGCCGGTGAATCGGCCCTGGCTGGATTCGAAGATCGGCTGGTTGGCCGAGCCGGTGTTCCAGTAAACGGAACTGTACATGCTGACGAGGTCGGTCAGCGGGGCCCCGGCGACGGCGGCTTTGAAGCGGTTGGTCTGGGTGACGAGGAAGGCGGTCTGATACCCGCCCCACGAGTGGCCTTGGAGTCCGACCTTGGCCGGGTCGACGACGCCGGTGGCAACGGCGGCGTCGAGGGCCGGCAAGACGCACTCCGCGGCCGAAATGCCGGGGTCGTTCAGGCGGTAACAAATGTCCGGCATCAGGACGGCGTACCCGTTCGAGGTGTAGATCGCCGGGTTGAACCCGGTGCTCGGGACGGTGGGGTCGCGGTACTGGTGCAGGCCGTTCGAAAGCTTTTCGTAGATGTAAACGATGGTCGGGTACTTCTTCCCTTTTTCGTAATTGGCGGGAAGGTAGAGCGCCCCTTGCAGCCGCTTGCCGCCGCAACCCTTGTAGTCGACCAGTCTGGCCCCCGCGCACCAGAGGTATTTCGACTGCTGCGGGTTGGCGTCGGTCACTTTCTTCGAAGTCTTGAAGTTCGCATCGGTGAGGTAATAGTCGCCGTACTCCGTGACTGATTGGCGGGTGTAGGTGAAGACATCGGCGTTGCGGGCTTTCGAGAGGATGCCGTAGGCGTAATCGCCGGTGACAAGCGGGGTCACGCCGAATTTGCCCGGTTCGAGCTTGGCGAACCCGCCCTTCTTGGTCCATTCTCCGTAGATCGAGGTGTACGCCGGCAGAGCAGGGTCGTAGCCCGGTTCGATGCGGTCCGGGTCGAACTGGATGAGGCCGCGGTAGCGAATGCCATCGGCCTTGCCGTTGACGGTCAGGTTCCAACTGCTGGAACCGTCGGCCTCGACCTTCCAGATGTCCCAGCCGTCGGAAATCAGCACGTACTTGCCGTCTTTCGTCCAGGTCACCACCTGGGTCGGCGGCTTCTCGACGTTGTGATCGTCTTCGGTGTCGACGAACGTAGTGCCAGGAATCATTTCGGTCACGTTGACCGAGGTCCCCGCGGCCATGTCGTAGACGTGGAATTGGCCGGCGTCGTAGTACAGAAAGCGGGCGCCGGTCGGGTCCGCGCTGAATACGTATCGCACTTTGGTGAGTGCCTTCTTCCGTTTTCCGGTGGCCATGTCGATGACGTAAATGTCCGAATAGGCCCGGCCGTTGAGTTGGCTCATGTATTCGTACGGCCGCTGGTCCCGGCCGATGGCGTACTTCTGCTTCGGAGCCGGGACGACCGTTTTGCACTCCGCGTCCGACAGCCGCAGGAATTTCTTCTCCTTGACCCGGTAGAGGCCGAGGTGCACGAACGCCCGGTCTCTCGCGGCCTGCTTTTCCTGCATGGGTTGGAGCCTGTCGTCCTTCCAGTGCCAGACGGCCAGGTCGGGTTTTGGGGTGGCCGAGACGACCACGCCGCCTCGTTGTCCACGCCCCCCGCCCGTTGCCGAAACGTCTCGCGGAGTCGGGGCCGATTCCGACTTCTTTTTCACTTCGCCGATCCCAAACGTGATGGCGGAGAAGTCGTCGGTCCATTGAATCGGCCGGTTCGCACTGATGCCCATCCCGACCGGAAAATCCTTATCGCCTTTGGGGTCGTAAACCACTTTCGTCGGTTTCACCCCCAGGTCCGAAAAGCCGACCACCGCGTACCGCGGGCCTTCCGACGATTTGTCTTCAACACCCTTGAGCAGGGCGAACGCGGTCTTGTCCCGGTTCCAGGTGAGGTCGCGGTACGCCGCGATCGCCGACTCGGCGGTGGTGACGAGTCCGGTCTTCATGTCGCGGATTTGCACGCCGTTGCCGATCTGCCCTTCGGAATCGATGACCATGACGAGCCAGTTACCCTTTTTGTCGAAGCCGTATTCGGCGACGTTGCCCAGAACGAGGTCGGTGCCGGTGGCGAGGTCGCGGAGGACGAGGTCGGACCCGCGGGGTCCGGGCGTAGAAGGCGTTTCGGTCGGGACAGGTCCGCCTCGGCCACCCCTGCCGCCTCGGCCGGTTGGCGGTCCCTGGGGAAGAGTCGGGCCGTCGCCGGCCTTGCGAAAGGCGACGAACTGGGAGGCTTCGCCCGCGAACTGGAACCCGGCGGCCCCGACGATCTCGGTTTTGTCCGCCGTCGCCAGGTTCACCAGGACGACCTTCGGCTTCGGCCGCAGGCTCGGTATTCGGCTCGCGCGAAGGGAAGGGGTGTACGAAAATCCGAACCATTTCGAATCGAACGAGAACGCCAGCGTGCCAATGCCGCCACCGCCGGGGAACTTCGTTTCTTTCCCGTCGGCGATATTCCGCAGCACGACTTCCCCATTCCCCTCGGCGGTGCCGACGCGGTAGGCGAACCATTTACCGTCGTTCGAGAGAGAAACGCCGCGGACCCGCCGCCAGACGTCGGCGTCGGCCAACGTCAGCGGTTTTTTCGCGGCCGTGGCGGTCGACGATGTCTTCAGCTTGTCGAGTTGCTTCTGAAGCTCCGCCAGTTGCTTCTCGATGTCGGCGATCTTCTGTTTGCGGTTGTCCTGTGCGGTGATGGTGCCTACGAGGGCGGCCAAGACCAAAAGGGCTAACGGTCGGGCGGTGCGGGGGCCGGACATGGGGGAACCTCGGAATCGGTAGCGGATTGGCAGCGGATGAGGGCGGCGGGTGAATGGTCCGTCACGAACCCGGCCGGTCGTTGCCGGCGGTTATGTTGGTTCACGTAATCTACACGGGTTAGATAATCGCGTCGAGTCGGGCGGGTTGTAATGTCCGCCCGACAGGGAATTCGGATCCGACCGTAACGAATAGACCGGGTTGCCGAATTGTCCAGCCGTTGCCGGCACCTGATCAGTTCAACGACAACGGCATCGCTTGTCCTCCGCCACGGTCTGTCCGTCTTGCTACCGCAGTTCTCGCAGCCGGATGTTGCGATATTCCATTAGGCCACGGTCAGCTTCGAGGCCGATGCCGCCGGTTTCGGGCACCTTGAGGGCCGCTTCCAGCACCTCGCCGTTGCAGGTGCAGTGAGCCGTGCTGCCCTTCACAGTCACGATGACCTTATTCCAATCCTGAGGCTTGTACTTTTTCAGGTTCTTATATGGCCCGGCAACGAGGTAGTCGCGGCACTGAAGTTGCGGCTTTCGGACGAAGATGCCGCTGTCGGCATTGACGGCCGCGCGGAATTCGAGCGTCAGCTCGAAGTCTTTCGGAAACTCGGCCGTGGTCCAGAGTTGCCGGATCCCCTTCCCCGGGTTGACGGTGAGGATGCCGTCCTTCGCGGTGTATCGCCGGTCGTCGGACTCGGTTTTGCCGTCGAATTTCGCGCCGCCCTTGTACTGCCAGCCGGTGAGGTCCTTGCCGTTGAAAAGCGGCTTGGCGACGGTGAGCAGTTTGTCTTCCTTCGGGAAGGTTTCGAGCGTGAGGCCTTTGAACCGGACTTCCTCCAGGGCGGGGTTCGAATGCAGTTGCAGTCCGATCGGTCCGGGCTCGATCGAGTCCGGCAGGGGGTCGCGCCAGTCCACCACGGCCGAGCCGTTCACGGCCACCCGCACCCGGTTACCTTGGGCCAGAATTTCGATGTCGTTCCAGTCGTGCTGCTTGCCGACCTTTTTGGCCGCCGCCCCGCTCACCGGGAGTCCGTTCCGGCCGAACAGGTCGTACATGCCCCACCCCGACGGAAACATGACCAGGTGGCCCTTGTACGTATGCTCCGACCGGTCCGCTTTGAAATCCGTCGTCTTCCCGTCCGCTTTCGGAGAGATCTCGCCCCAGAAGGCTACGCCCGAATGCGTCTCAGACTTGACCAGCTTTGCTGCGAACGTCAGGCGGAAGTCGGTGTACTTGTCTTTGGTGTGCAGATAGGTGCTGTATTTCAGCGGCTTATCGTTCTTGGCCACAATTTCGCCGTCCTGCACCGACCAGAGGTCGGCGTAGCCGTCCCACCCGCCCAGCGTTTTGCCGTCGAAGAGCTTGATCGTTTGTGACTCACCCTTCAGGGGCGGGACGACCGGGGCGACCTTGGGAGGAAGCTTTTTTGTCTGGGCGGCAGCCGGGCCGAGGACGAGGAGGGCGGCTAGTAATGCGAGAGTGCGCATGGGTTCGGTCCGAACGAGGGGAAAGGGGTGCAGTTCAATGCGGCCCGGCCCCGCGGCGAATGCCGCGGGGCCGGGAGGGTTTTCATCAGACTTTTTACTACCGGCTAATCGTCGCCGAAGTCTTTGCCTCGTGCGATTCGAGCACGGCGGACTGAAGGATTTCCAGCGTCTTGTCGTTCTGGACGAGCGCGATGATTTCGAGGTGGGTCAGGTCCATGGGCCGTTGCTTATAGGGGAACGGCCGGTTCGCGGCAAATTCGTCGAGGTATCGGGTCAGTTCTTTCTTTACGTTCCCCACGTTCGCTGTGGCCGTGTGTTTAAAGGTTTTGTCGTTGATCGCGATTCCGGCCGGGCCGCCGATCATAGACCGAACAACACGGTCGTGGAATCGGAGGTGATTGCCGCCGACGTACTTAATCGATTCTTCGACGACCAGGAGCCGGAGTTTGAGATCGGCGGACGGGTCGGCGCCGGACACGGTAACGGAGGCGGTGAGTTTATCCCCGACCCGGTCGATCACCCCGGCGACTTTCACGTCCGATTTTTTTTCCAGCATCGGGTCGATGATTTTCCGATACTGATTATACTTCGCGCGGGAATTGGCCATTCCACCGCCACCGCCGGCCTCCGGCTTCCCGTTGAACACCGTGCTCGGCGTCCCCCGAATCCCCTGGGGAAACTTCGCCCGGTAATAATCCCAGCGGGCGATCGTATCCGGATTGGTCAGCGGGTCGGGGCCGGGAATGTGCAGGTGGTACTGGAGCAGCACGACGTCCGTCGGCTTGTACGCCTGGACGGCGGCGTCGAAGGCGATGTCGGCCGACACGCACGGCGGGCACTGCGCCCCGGTGAAGATCTCGACGACGACGGCGCGGTCGCTCTTGCCCTTGCGGCCGGCGAACTTCTCCGGCTTGAAGGGCATGGCGTCCTTCAGATAGGC
>DASXPC010000065.1:0-15566 GCA_036493815.1 Fimbriiglobus sp.
CATGATTTCCGCGGAGTCGACCGGTGAGCCGTCGTCCGTAAACGCGACCGCCCCGCCGGCGACGAGGCCGCCCATTTCGGCGAGTTCCTTCTGCTGCCGGCCTTTGGTAACCGCTCCGATGGGAAAGATCCGGCAATTGCCCGCCCGCTTCGCCTGGAGGACGACGAATTCGGCCGCGGCCTGGGAATCGAGGGCCGGCTCGGTGTTGGGCATGCACGCGATGGCCGTCACGCCGCCCGCCACCGCGGCCGCGGTCCCTGTCTCGATCGTCTCGTCTTCTTCCCGTCCCGGCTCGCGGAGGTGGACGTGCATGTCGATCAAGCCGGGGCACACAACGAGGTTCGTCGCGTCGATCGTCCGGTCGGGGGATAGTTTGGGCTGCGAGCCGTGCCCGGCCACGACACCGTCCTTCAGCCACAGGTCGGCGACGCCGTCGAACTTCCGGGCCGGGTCGATCACACGCCCGCCGCGGATCAGAATGGTGCTCATGGGATTAGTTCTACCGCCGGATGCAAACGAAGGAAGTGCCGCCCATTGGCATGTCGCGTGCGACGTTCGATTCCCCAGAGATTTCCAACCGAAAACGCAACGAGAACGGCACCGGGGTGCTCAACCGCAGGCAACCGGTTTCACTTTCTCCGCGACAAGGAACTGCGATGAGTACTCCCATGACGGCCCAAGAAGTTTCCGACATTGCCCACGTCACGTCTACGCCGACTCCCCCACCGGCCCCGGCCGGGGCCGTGCCGGTGTATAACGTGCCCCGGCCCGGGGTCGCGGAAAAAAAGGTGATCGATTACATCATGGTGTACGGGCACTCGAACCTGTTCTACTGGTGGCCCGTCTGGCTGGTTTCCTTTATCCTCGCCGGCGTGACGTATGCCGGGGGGCAAAACATGGCCGTGGTCCCGTCCGGGACGACGGTCGCCCGCGTGGAGGTGAACGGGGATACTCGGGACGCCCTCGTCGCGCCCGCGAACCAGCCGATCCAACCCCAGGGGGCTCGGCTCGGCACCATGGACATGACCGTCTCGTCCAACAACAACCTCGGCGTCGTCTTCGTGGCAACGCTCCTCTTCGTCGCCGTCGCCAGCACCATCCTGCTCCGCGGCCTGGTGTCCGTCATCGCGGTGGTGTCGATGGTTACGATCGTCGTGACCTTTGCTTTCTTCGGCTGGTGGGACAACATCCTCTGGGAACTCGGCCGGTTGGACATCCGGATGAACGCGGCCGGGTATATGGCCGTGGGCATTCCCCTGTTCCTGGCGTGGTTGGCCGTCGTTTTCCTCTACGACCGCCAGACCTATATCCTGTTCGACCAGGGTCAGATCCGATACGTCCGCGAAGTCGGCGATAGCGAACTCGTGGTTCAGTCCGAAGGGGCAGTCGTGGAGAAGAAGCGGAACGATTTTTTCCGCCATTGGATCCTGGGTTTCGGCAGCGGCGACTTGCAGATTCGGACGGGCAGGGGCGGCGGGATGAGTATCGAATTGGAGAACGTGCTCGGCATCCGCCGGAAGTTGGCCGTCATCGACCGGATGTTGAAGGAGAAGGCTGTTACCGTCGAAGCGTAAGGACTGGAAACGAAACCGGCCGGGTTTCCCCGGCCGGCTCTACCCGTCAAAAGGTTCGCCTAGCGGTAGTACCGCATGAACCGGAACATCCGCATCCGCATCGGCCGGGAGGACGTCGTTGTCATCGGCTCGGTATAGACGGCCGGGGTTACGGTGCCCGTGGTCATCGGAGTGGTGGAAGTCCCGCCGGTCTGAACGATTCCGGATGCCATCGGGGTGGCTTCGCTGACCTTACCCATCGGCATCGGGACCGCGGTGCTCGGCATCGGGGTCGCGCCGGTGGTCGGGGCCACGGTCGTCGTCATCGGCATGGAGGTCGTATTCCGGGTGAACATCATCCGGTTACGCAGCCGCCGGCCGAACAGCCCGCGGCGGACCGGGGTGGTCGGCATGAAGTCGCCGCTCGTCATCACCGGCGTGGCCGGGGTCGTCGTGACCGCGGCCGGGGGGGTGTCGGCCTGGGCAGACGCGGCAAGGAACAGACCGGCGGTCGCAAGGAACAACTTCCTCATTTTGATTCCTCCTGAAACATCCTGGACCCCACGCCGTCCGTCGGCATGGCGGTCTGTGTTAACGGTTCTAGGGATTATGCACAAAGCGCCAACCGGCGCAAACGGAAAAGTCAACAATTTGAAACACGAATTGAGGCGTCAGCATAACTGATATCCACCCCGAATTTCGTTCGGGAGTGACTACTCGCTCCAAAGCCCCTTCAGCACTGCCATCCGAACCGCGACTCCGTTCGTCACCTGCGAAAGGATCGCCGAGTTCGGCCCGTCGGCCACGTCGGGCGTGATCTCCACGCCGCGGTTGATCGGCCCGGGGGCGAGCAGCAACACGTCCGACTTCGCCTTCTTCATCCGCGTGCCGTTCATCCCGAACAGGTGGGCGTATTCCTGCACCGACGGGAACAACCCGGTCCGCTGCCGCTCGAACTGCACCCGCAACATGTTCACCACGTCGCACCGGGGCAGCACTTCGTCGAGGTTGTGGAACACTTCGACCCCGAGTGCGGGAATCTCCGCCGGCACGAGTGTCGTCGGGCCGCAGACGATCACTTTTGCCCCGAGCTTCGTCAGCCCGTGAATGTTGCTCCGGGCCACCCGGCTGTGGGCAATGTCTCCCACCAACGCCACGGTCAGCCCGGCCACGCGGCCTTTCCCCCGACGGATGGTCAGGATGTCCAATAACCCCTGGCTCGGGTGCTCGTGGGCCCCGTCGCCGGCGTTGACGACCCGTACGTGCGGAAGGAGGTGTTTCGTGAGCAGGTGCGGGGCGCCGGGGCAGGTGTGCCGGACCACCACGGCGTCGATGCCCATGGCCTCGATGTTCTTGGCCGTGTCGATGAACGTTTCCCCCTTCGAGGTGCTCGATCCGCTGGGGGAGAAATCGACCACGTCGGCCCCCAGCCTTCGGGCGGCGAGGCCGAAGCTGACGCGGGTGCGGGTGGACGGCTCGAAGAACAGGTTGACGAGAACCCGGCCTTTGAGGTCGTCCCGGCGGGGCACGTCGCCGACGCCGGTGCCGAGAAATCCTTCGGCGGAATCGAGCACGGCCGTGATCTCGGCGGCGGACAAGTCTTCGAGGCCGAGGAGGTGTTTCATGGTAAGGCTGTTTTATCGATTGTGACGCAACCCGCGTCCCGGCCGGGCGATTGTTCGTTCCCCGTCTAATAGCACTGCCTCGCCGTTGACGAAGACGTGTTTCATACCCACGGCCAACGCGGCTCCATCAAGAAACGTCGAACGGTCTTCGATTTTGGCCGGGTCGAAGACGGCGAGGTCGGCGAAAAAGCCTTCTTTGACGTATCCGCGGTGCTTCAAGCCGAACCGGTCGGCCGTTTTGGCGGAGCATTTGGCGACGGCTTCTTCGAGCGTCCAGTGGCCGGATCGGACGTGGTGGCCGAGGTAGCGGGCGAAGCACCCGGTGCCGCGGGGGTGGGGTTTGCCGCCGACGAAGACGCCGTCGCTGCCGGCGGTCATGGCCGGGTGCCGCATGAGTTTCAGAATGTCCGATTCCTGCCGCTCGGCAAAATGGCGGATGACACATCCGGCCGCCAGATCCGTGGCGATCAACAGGTCGCAGACGAATTCTACCATGCGATCGAGGCCGCACGTCGGACCTGATGGGCCAACCGCTTCGGTCAACAACATCCCTTCGTATCGTTGGAAGTCCGGGTGCGGGCAACTGGCGAGGCGGATCGTTTCGAGCGGGAACCGCGGGTTCGCGAACGCCTCCAGCAGTTCCAGTCGCACGCCCGGGTCGCGGAGTCTGTTCAGAGTGGCGTCGATGCCGCCCTGGCCCATCTCCGGCGGGAGGCAGAGCATGGCGACAATCGTGCTGCCATAGATGTAGCAGTAGAGGTCGAACGTGAGGTCGATCCCGCTCGCAATGGCTTCGTCGAGAATCGGTATGGTCTGACCGGCCAGGCAGTTGAAGTGCGAGACGTGGACGCCGCACCCGGCCCCGCGGCCGATGGCAAAGACTTCTTTCAACGCGGCCGGGGCGTTCGCCGGCGTGTAGCCTCGCATGTGCGTGACGTAGATGCCTTCGTACGGCGCGATCGCCATACACAGTTCCATCAACTCGCGCCCGTCGGCGTAGATGCTCGGAATGTAATCGAGGCCGCTGGAAAGTCCGACCGCCCCCTGTTCCATTCCTTCACGAATCCAATCCCGCATGATCTTCCATTCTTCCATCGTCGCGGGGCGGGGGTCGAGGCCCATGACCTCCATCCGCACGTTGCCGTTGGGAATCAGTGTGGCCACGTTGAGCGAACAATTGCGATCGAACAGAGACAGGTACTGATCGACAGACTTCCACTCCTTTCCCGGCGTGGGGAAGTTGCCGTTGAACCCGGCGGTGTACCGCCGCATGTAGGATTGCGTCTTTGGCGAACCGGGGGCAAACGCGACGCCGTCCTGTCCGACGATGTAGGTTGTGACGCCTTGCCGGATGGCTTGTTCGTGAACCGGATCGACCAGCAGGGGCAGATCGCCATGGACATGGGCGTCAATGAAACCGGGACAAACGACGAGGCCGGTCGCGTCGATCACTTGCTGCGCCTTCGCGCCGGCGAGCCGGCCGACGGCCGCGATGCGGTCGCCGGTCACGCCGACGTCCGCCGCGACGCCCGGCGTGCCGGAGCCGTCCACGACCGTTCCGTTTCGCAGCAGGTAGTCGAACATCGAACTTACAGCTTCCCTTCCACGCCGAGTTGGTGGAAATAGTGCTGCACCTGATCCTGATTTTTCAGCAGCCAGTCAATTTTCGGCTCCCCTTTCACCGCTTTGCGGATGACTTTCACGGTGGCCTCCCGATGGACGTTGAACAGGGCCGTGTGATCGATCTCGTTCGCCGGGTAGGTCAGAATGACCGGGTCGAGCCAGACGGAGTAGATGATGCCGATGTCGTAGACCTTGCCCTTGGGAATGTCTTTGGCCCGGACGGCGTCGAGGACGCCGTTAGCGATGGCGGCCTGGACGGTTCCCATGAGGATGTTGGTGTACCGCGGGTCTTTCACCGTGACCTTGGAGACGGTGACCGTCGCGGGGCGGACCTGGACGTCACTGTTAAGGATGGCGAAGACGCGGGTATGTCCCTTAACCTGATCGCCGATGAGGTTGGCGAGGGCGTAGCCGACGGGGCCGTCGAGGTCGCCGATGACAACTTCCGGTTCGGCACAGAGGTAGTCCTTGTCCCCTTCCACGAGTGCCTCGCCGGTGTAGTAGCCGAATTTCTTGGCCATGCGAACACTCCTCGGGTTGAAGCCACGATAGGGATCGTCGGCCGGGCCGCTACTCCCGTTTCGTGCGGCAGAGGGACGCGAACAGTTTACGCTGGGGCGTGCTCGCGGGTAACTCGGACAGCCGGTTCGGTTCGATCCAGCGGAGGTCGTCGAAGAAGCCGGCCGCCGGCCGGCCCCGCTCAGCCCGGGCTTCATAGCCGACCACCGAAATCACATACCGGGTGATGACGTGCGTGACGCGGGCAAATTCCGAGCCGACCTTCACGCGAAGGCCGACCGCTTGATGGGCTACCCGGCCGGCGGCATCCGCCGGCAGTTCACCGGTTGCAAATTCGCCGTGGGGAATCTCCCACATCCCCGCCCAGCGGGCGCCCGCCGGCCGGCGGCCTACGAGAACCAGCCCCTTCGCGTTCCGTATCGCAACGGCCACCTCCTTCACGGCAATCGACGAAGGCGGCTTCACTTTCGGCGGTATCCGCGACTGAATCCCCAACCGATTCGCCGCACACGCACGTTTCAGCGGACAGGAATCGCATTTCGGGGCAGCGGGCGTGCAGACGAGTGCCCCCAGTTCCATCATCGCCTGGTTGAAGTCGCCGATTCGTTCGGCCGGTAAAGCAGCCTCGGCCGCGGCCCAGACCCAGCGCTTCCCCGCCCCCGCGCGCGGATTGCCCTGGTAGCCGAACACCCGGGCCAGCACCCGCAAGGTGTTGGCCTCGACGATGGGGAAGGGGAGGCCGAAGGCCTGAGATAGCACGGCCCCCAGGATATACCGGCCGACGCCGGGAAGCGCCTTCCAAATCGCCGGGTCGCCGGCAAGGACGCCGCCGTGCTCGGCGGCGACAATTTTTGCGGCGGCATGAAGGTGCTTGGCCCGGCGGTAGTAACCGAGACCTTCCCACTGCTTGAGCACGGCTTGGTCATCCGCTTTCGCCAAAGCCTGCACCGTAGGGAAGGCCCGGAGGAATCGTTCGAAAAACGGAATCACCGCGGCCACGGTCGTCTGTTGGAGCATTACCTCGCTGACCCAGATGCGGTACGGGTCGCGGTCGTTTCGCCAGGGGAGGGTTCGCCGGTGTGCGTCGAACCACGCGAGGAGTTTCTTCCGCGCCCCGGACCAGCCGGGGGGACGTGCGATCCGCGGTGCGGGGAAACGGGGCATGGGGAAAAGAGAGGAGGCCCCCGGCCAACGCCGGGGGCCTCCGGGGAGAGAGTAATCGGGTCGTCTCAGCGCGGGCGGCGCATGTACCGGCGGAGGATTTCACTCGCGGCGTTCGACGTGTCTTCTTTCACGGCCGGCTTCTTTTCTTCCGCCTTGCCGGCCTCGGCCAGAACCGCCGGCATCTCCATGATCGTACTGCCTTCCGGCACCTTCGGCGGGCTTTCCGCGTCGTCGTCCATGCCCAATAACATCGCCGCCATCTTGTCCTGCTCGTCGTCAGTCGCCGTGGAAATCGGTACGGGTTCCGGCTTCGGCACGGGCGGCTGGGCGACGGCCGATCCGCCGGCCGTCAACCGCACCTTTTCCACCGTTCCCGGCGTCATCCGCCGCAAAGCTTCCGGCAGAGGGGTGCTGTCCGACGGCCGCGGCACCACGACCTGAATCGAAAAATCGAGCGGGCCGATCCGCAAGCGGTCTTCCGCCTGCAGTTCCATTTCCCCGTTCGGCGTGATCTGTTCTTCGTTGAGAAACGTACCGTTAGTACTGCCGTAGTCTTTAACGTAAAGCTTCCCGTCGCGTACGAGGACGGCACAATGTTGTTTACTAACCGCCTGGCTGGCCGGGCGGAGCTGGCACTGCGGGTCGCGCCCGATGAGGAACTCGGTGCCCAGAATGGGAATCACCTTGCCCTCATGGACTCCGGTCGCAACAACCAAGTTCACTTTCATGACCTGAGCTCTCGTGAGCCGCAATACCGGTGCAAGCCGAACGTAAGGCCGACCGGGTCAGAGCGGGGCGTCCGTGAATACAAACGACCGGGTCAGAATTACCGCGAGTCCCGGCCGAAAAGTGCGATCGTTTAGCGGGTCGATGGCCCGCCGATTTTTCCTCTTTGTTACAATATCCTAAAACCTCATCGTTGTCTTCACCATTTTTTCACTTCTTTACCGAAAATCGGGGAATTGTCGTGGCGAAAAGTAAAGTCCTCTTCGCAGTGATGCTGCTTGTTGGCATCGGTTGTTTTCGTGAAAAACAGGCGCGCCCGACCGCGGAATCGGACGGCCGGCCGACTTATGAGAATCTGACGCTGACATTTTCCTGTCCGGACGCGGAACTGGCCGAGAAGTTAAAGCCGTTTGTTGCCGGTTGGGCTGCCCGAACAAGGGCCCGGATTACATTCGAACCGTCCACCGCAAAGTCGGACGTCGTCGTCCTGTCGCCGGTCGAATTCGGAGCGGAAGCGGCGTCGGGTGATTTCGTTCCCGTCCCCGCCGAAATCCGCACCCCCAGCCATCCGTTCCAGTGGTCCAATATTTACGACAAGAAGGTAATGGTTTGGGGGGATCAAATCCAGGGAATAATTTTGGGAATCGGGGCCGACGTACTGATTTACCGCAACGACGTCTTTCGGAACGGGCGGCCGCTCACGGCCGCGGCCACGTGGGAAGACCTTCTCCAACAAGCCGGATCGCTCTCCCGCGACGATCAAAATCGGCCCGTCCTCCCTCCTCTGCCGGCCGACGACGCCACCTTGCTCCACAAATTCCACCTGATCGCGGCCGGGTTCGACCGCATGGAGAAGCAGTCCCAGACCTCCGCATTGCCCGAGGTCGTGGTCCGCCAGGCCGCCACGTTTCACCACGACCTGAATACCGGAGCGCCCCGCATTCGTTCCGAAAGTTTCGTCGCCGCCCTGACGCTGATGAAGCAACTGCAGGCGTACCGGGAACCGGGAACGGGCGACGGTCTCGCCGGGTTTCATAGCGGCCGGACGAAATTGGCGGTTCTGTCGCTCGCCGAGCTCGGCCGACTCGCCGCGTCATACCACGGCCACATTCCCGATCATTTTTCCATCGCCCCGGTCCCGGGAACGAGGCGGTGTTTCGACCCGGTCACACGGAAACTGGTTCCGGCCAAAAACGGGGTGAACCACTCCGCGTATCTGGGCGATGCGGGGTTCGTGATGGCGGTTCGGAAAACGTGCCGAAATGCGACCGCCGCGTTCGATCTTCTCGCCGAACTCGGCGGTCCCTCGACAAGTCTGAAACTCGTCGCCGACCCCTCGCTCGGATTCGGCCCCTGGCGGAAAGAACAAACCGACCCGGCCCGCCGGGAGATCTGGAACGGATACGGGCTCGGCCCGACCCAGATGACCCGGCTCATCAGTGCCATTCAGGTTCCCTTCGCCGGCTCGTTCGTCAATCCGGTTTACGCACCCCGCGGCCCGGACACGGCAGCGCTCATGGCCGCACTGGCCAAACGTGTCCGGGAGTGCCTGACCGGGTCCGAGACGCCCGACGCGGCTCTCGCCGCGGCCGAGGACGACTGGAATAAAATCGACGCCAACTACCCCGAAGCCGAACGTCTGAAATGGCGGCGGCAGGCCGTGGGGCTACGCGCGGGCGAGTAAATACTCGGCCACAGAGGTTGCGATTTCCCGGCCCCGTTGACTGCAATCGTTAAGGGCGATCCCGCGGTACGCGTTGCCGCCCAGGAACAGGCCCGGGTGCAGGACCGCCCGGGATTCGATCCGTGCGACCCGGTCCGGGTGGCCGAGAACGTATTGCGGAATCGCCCGCGGCCAGCGGACGATCTCGCGAAAGACCGGTTCGCCGGTCGCGCCCAGAACGTGCTTCATCTCTTCGTGAACGGCCTTCGCCAGCGTCTCGTCGCTCCAATCGCAAACGTCGTCGCGGGAGACGCCGCCGCAGAGCGCACGCCAGAGGACGCACCCGTTCGGTGCCCGGCCGGGGAAAATCTGCGAGCACCATTGCACCCCGAGCACGTCGCGGCGGGTGCGTTGGGGGGCGATATACCCGAACCCGTCCGGCCGATCCGGCACGTCCGATTGGCGATAGCCCAGAGCGACGACGGCGATGCGGTTGTACGGGATGCCCGCCATTTCATTTGCAAGAGTCGCGTCCAGGTCCGCGATCAATTCCGCCTGCCGATACGCGGGTGCCGTCAGCACCACCGCGTCGGCGTCCCAATTTTCGGTCCCTTCGCCGACGACCAACCATCCCGATTCCGCCTTCTCGATCCGCTTCACGCCGACCCCGCACGTCACGGTCAGGCCGAGCGAAGTGGCCAGAGTATCGGTCAACGTTTGCAGCCCTTCGCGGAACGACCACAGGCAGGTCGGGCCGGCCCCTTTTTTCTTCGCTCGCAATACGCCGCGGAGCACGCTTCCGGCTTCGGCCTCGTATTTCGCCAGCCGGGGAAACGCGGCCCGGAGCGAAAGTCGTTCCGGATCGCCGCCGTGAATGCCGGTGACCAGGGCATCGACGAACGTGTCCGCGGCTTCCCGGCCGAACCGGCGGCGAGCGAATTCCGCGACCGATTCGTCGGCGGGAACACTCCCGCCAGGCCGTCGGAACGGTTCGCCCAGAAGTGCCAGTCGCCCGCGAACGGAAAGCACGGGCGTGGTGAGGATGCCGAGCGGCGAGGCGGGCAGTTTCTGTAGACGATCGTTGAGATAGAGAAAGCGATTCTTCCGACTGCCCGTGCTGGCGGGGATGAGCAGGGAGCCGAGGCCCACGTCCCGGCACAGGTCGATCGTGGCCGGGTTGTTGTCCAGAAACCCGTTCGGCCCCGCCTCCACGACGAACCCGTCCCGACCGATCGTGCGGACGTTGCCCCCGGGCCGGGCGCGTTCTTCCAGCACGGTGACGGTGCTGCCGGGGACGGCTTCGCGGATGCGAACCGCGGCCGCAAGGCCCGAAAGCCCGCCGCCGACGACCACGACGCGGGGAGGGGGCGAATTCAAGTTACTTGTCGGCTTGAGGTCTTAGTTTGATGACGTCGGTGACCAGTACTTCGCCATCGTTCGGAAGGATTTCGTACATGATGGCGAGAGGGTAATGGAACCAGATTCGTTCCCACTCTTCACGAGATTCCCCAAGATTCCACGGCCCAAGAGCGAGCTGAATGTTCATCCACGTTACGGCCGCCGCAATGACCTCCCGATCTTTCGGGATTGCGTCGACGTAAATATCGGCCAGTCTGTCGAGAGACTGTTCGTGCCACTTGACTATCATTTGTTGAGGCCCCGCAGCCGGGCCTCAACCTCTTCGGCCGTGTAGCGTTTCCCCTCCCGGACTCGCCTCCGGCGCTCTTCATCCGAGGCCCACTCCCCGACAATCTGATACCGCGTCGGGTCGTAAACCGGCGTGAACCGGCCCACCACAACCCCGGCTTCGTCCGTCAACTCGACCGTCTCGCCTTCCCCTATCGCGAACAACTTTTCCCGCAACTCCGAACCGATCATGTATCGGGCCATGTTGAACCTCCCATTCGTACCCATACGACCATGATAACTTGAGGGTGGTCCTATTCTACTTCACCTCCGCGACGCTCACCGTCGGCTTGGCCATTAGCAGCCGCATGACGGGGAGGAGCGGGGCGATCGATCGCTCGTTGTGCCAGGTGGCGGTGGTGATTTTGAGGTGTCCCGGACCGACGGAGCCGAGGCCGAGGGTGCCGTCGAGAGCGACCCAGCGGTTGTCGACGTGGACTTCGTACCACATGTGGTAGGCGAGGAAGGGCCGGCCGTTTCGATCCGGGGCGTAGACGAGGCCGATGGCGGTGCGGCTCGGGATGCCGAGGGCCCGGCACATGCCCGCGGCCAGCACTGAGAACTCGGTGCAGTCGCCGCTGAGCGTCTCGGCTACTTTCGACGTCGTATCCATGCTGTTGTCGAACGTGGCCGGCTTCATGTTCGCCCGCACCCACTTCTCAACGGCCCGGGCCTTGTCCCAGGCGGTGGCGGTCGCGGGGAGTCCAGCCACGGCGGCGGTGGCGTGCCGCTTCGTCGCCTCGTTATCCCAGTCGATGTAGAACGATTTACCGAGACACTCGGCGATATAGGCCTTGCCTTTCTCGTCGTTCGCCGGCTCGGCCGGGGCCGCCTGAGGAGAACGAATGGCGGTGACCGCAACCTCGAACGTCTTTCCCACGATATTCCGCGTCGTCTGTCGGGCGTCGGATGCGAACGCCGTCTTCGGGTCCGCATCCCCGGCCAAAGTCACCTTATACGTGACGGATGACTTCTGGTGAATGCCGTCGACGCCACGGTCGAGCGGAATCGATTGCACGGCGAACAGGTCGGGCACCTTTGACGGCGGCCGAGTTGCCGCCTCGCGGGTCGTCCGCAGGACCAGCATCGTCCCGCCCAAGGCCGGATTATCGAACTCCTGCTTCAGAGGGTCGAGCGTCGTTGCGTCGCACCAGACCGTCGCGTTCGGCAGGGCGAAAACGCCCCCCTCCTGGTCGCGGATCGGGTCCATCTTCACTTCGACTTTCAATAGCTTCCGCGGCTTGTCCCCCTGGTAAAGCGTCTGCTCGTCATATTCCTTGGCCGTGAGTGTGAACTTCGCCACCCAGTTCACCTGCCCGGCATAGTACTTGTATTCGACCGACTCGCCGGGTTTCAGATTCTTGACCTTGACCAACGTGGCTTCCTTGCAGATGCCGAGAACCCCTTCGGGGAACGGTATCGACTGCCCCACCCCGGCCGCGGCACCCTCGCCTTTCACGGTCAGCGTCTTGCCGGTCACCGTGCCGACGACCGCCAGAGCCTGCTGGGCCCCGACCCCCTGTTGCCGGCGGACGACGAGAACTTTGCCGTCGGGCGTCTCCATCGTCGATTCCTTTTCCCACAACTCGACCCGCTGGTCGAACCGCTTGACCGTCTGGTGCGTTTCCTTCGTTCCATAGAGAAACGTCTTGCCGTCCCGCTCGAACTCGCGCACGGCCGTGTGGGAATACCCGATGTGCATGTTCTTCACGAAGATGGCGTCCCACGCATCGAGGACGAGTTTGCCCTGGTTGGCGGTCGGCGGGGCGGGTGCATCGCCCGGCGGGGCTTGTGGTGCCGGGAACGCGATGGGAGCGGGGGGCGGAACGCCGGGCCCCGGATTCGGTTTGCCGACGGATTTCGACCCGCCCGACTTCGGGTAAATGATCGTAACTTTGCCGTAGGTCTCCGGTTCCGGCCCGCGTGTCAGTCGTGGGGCCGACCCGGCCGGGCGGTGCGGCCGGATCATAATGAACCCGGGCAGGTCCGGGATTTCCGCCGACGCGGGCCGGATTTCCGAGGAGGACGCCGATTTCCCCTGCGGCCGAATGATGATGACGCCTTTCGGCGGGTCGTCCGCCCGGCCGGCTGTTACGAAAAGACCGACCCCGAGCATTAGTAAAGTGGCGGAACGCACGAGACTTCCTCTGCTGGAGGATCAACGGGTTAACGCCGCAGGAGGATAGACGTTGGTTCGGCACGCGGACGGGGTTGCGTCGTCCCGCACGCCGATTCCGGCTCCGGCATTGTAGCCGACCTCCTCCGAACTTTCACACGACCGATTCGGCCGGCAAAACCCGCGCGGTCCTGCGCGCCGACCGGCTTCCCGTCCTAGAATGGAGTGTCCGGGTCGCCGCCCGGGGGATTCGGGAGGTAAGTTAGAGAGGCTGGGGCAACAAAATGACCGTGTCGAACGTCCGTCCGACGCCCCTCTCCTCCTTCGGGCCGTCGCCCCGCATTCGAGAGGACCAGTTGTGAACTTCGATCCGTTCGCACCGATTGTAACCGACACGTTCACGCCGACCGCCGCGGTCCGCCCGACGCCCGGCAGCCCGATCCGGCCGACGGAAGGATACCAGGTTCGCGTCTTCCGGGACAAGAAGAGTCGCCTCCGGCTGCCGATGCTCACCGCCGCCGTCTCGGCCGACCGACTGTTCGATGCCTTCATGGGCCTGGTCGAAGTGCTCGGCGACGTGGTCCACGTCGTGCTCGAAAGCAGCCATTCGTCGAAGGGAACCCGCCACCGCGACTTCCGCCGCAACCTCATCGACGCCCCGGTGCTGCTGAGCCACCTGTGCGAATTCGAAGACCTCCTGCTCGACGACGGGTGTACCGGGGTGGCGGTGCTCTCCGCCCGCCGGCCGATCGAGGTGCAATTCGACGAGCACAAACTCCTCTACGTCTACGCCCCCAAGATGAAGCCGTTCCGCCGGGTGTTGAAGGAGCTGGGCGTGCCGCGGCGCGAAGTACTGCCGCTCGTAAGCGAAGCCGAGCACCTGCACTACAGCACCGAAGTCCAGGCCGACCGGTTTAAGGAATTGTGTCTGAGGGTGGGCGTGGGGGATGTGGATCGGGTGTTTCGCTGCTGATTCCATTTGCGGAGAAAAATCGGTCGATTCTGATGGCTTGGGACTTCGGTCACTTTTTTGGAACTAATCGACCGGGTAGGTTATAGATCCGCTTCCGGTCTTTCAGAGGCTCAAAGTCTTTGAAATCCATGATCGTACTGCCAATCTCGGGCGTGAAATTGCCCGTGTCGTCCAGGGTGCCGCGGATCAGTCGGCCGGACCGGTATTCGTAAGCTTCCTCGGTCTTCTTCCCGTCGATGGGTAAATTGAAGAAAATCGTTTTCGTTTGACCCGCGACGCCGTGCGGCAATTTCGTCCGGGGGATGGGGGGCAAATCGTCGTCGGGAATAAAAGTGCCAGTTCGGTCGAGGATGCCAAACGACATCCATTCCTTGTAAACGTAGCAGTATTTCGCTTTGCCGTTTTGCTTCTCCTCGTATTTCAGGTCGGCCCCCTTCGGCAGCCCGCATGCGGGCGGCGGAGGCTGCTTCAGGAGGCCTTTCGATCGGGCTTCGGCCCGGGCAGGCGTCCAGTACATCGCATTAATGTGCATATTGTATATCGGCAACTTGGGCTTGTACGGATCGTGATCCTTAAACGAAATCACTTTCTCCCCCACGTTGGGCACGAAAACGCCCTGTTGGCTGGAAATCAACACCCCGGGAATGAGCGTACCCGCGCGGAATTCGTAATATGCCAAATCGCCACCCCTATTGGCTATTCTCAAACGATACGAACTATTGCCCCCACTGAGGTAGCTCTCAAAAGTTCCCCTGTTCTCTTTGCGCAACACGCCCAACGAATAATTAGGCACGAAGTTTCCTTTGTCATCGTAGTCGCCAATAAATGCAATAGTTCCTGTAATATGCACGTCATATTCTGGCTTAATTCGTTGGCCGTTTACATGTAGAAGCAGAATAAATGTCATACATAACATAGCGCCCCTCCTTTAGAAATTCGTAAACTTCATATTGCCATTATAAATTGGATGCCACAATATGACATCCGTTTCGTTGGGTCTTAACTCGTATTGTTCCGCGCCAATTACCGCATTCGCTGTTACAACGAATGTCGTAGTCCCGATTGTGCCCGCGAAATCCACGCTCCATTTCACCCGTGCCATAATATATAAACTTCCGTCCGGAAATCTCCAAGTCCGTAGTCCGTAGGGTGGGTCGAGCCGGCTTTGCGGCGAAGACCCACCGCCCCGCAATCGCTCCATCCCTTTTGTGCAGTCGCCTTCCGTGCCAAATCCCATTCGGTGAAGTCATTCGCGGGTTCGGTGGGTCTTCGTCGCAAAGCCTCCTCGACCCACCCTACGGGTTTTGGTCAGCCCGTCTGTCACTCCCACTCGGCGCCGGGGATGTCGGGGACCACTCGGCCGGTGCCCCAGTCGCGGTTGTACTCGCCCATGTCGACGTACCGGTGGAACGACGACCACGGCCAGTCGGCGACGCGGGCGACGAGGCCGTGCTTGACCGGGTTCCAGTGGATGTAATCGATGCACCGTTTCAACTCGTCTTCGTCCTCGATGGTGTGTTCCCAGAAACGACGTTGCCAGACGCCGCGTTCGCCGTGGGCCTCGCGGGATTCGGACACGTCAGCCTCGACGCCGCCGGCCGCGAGGTACGCGGTCGTGAATCGTTCCTTGATCTTCCGCCAGCGGGTCGAGTAATCGACGTCGCCGGGCGGCAGGGTCCAGACGGCGTGGAGGTGGTCTGGCAGCAACACGATGGCGACGAGGTCGAACGGACGCTTGGATTGCTCGTCGCGGATCGCTTCGCGAAGGAATTGCCGCGCCGCGTCCGTGCCCAGGATCGGCCGGCGGTTCGCGGTCACGAGGGTGAAGAAGTACGTGCCGCCGGGGACGTAATTTCGCCGGTAGTTGGGCATGCCCGGGATTGTATCTCAGCCGGCGTCCGTAGGGTGGGTCGAGCCG
>DASXPC010000066.1:0-34253 GCA_036493815.1 Fimbriiglobus sp.
AGACGGCACCCGACGCCCCGGCCAGTGCCGAGTCGGGCCGGACTGCCATCGCCACGCAAGCCCCGGCGAACCCGCTGCCGAAAAACACGAGCGCAAACCGCCACCGGCCCCACAACCCTTCGGCGACCGGGCCGATGGAGAGCAGGGCGAACAGGTTGACGGCAATGTGGAGCAGGCCGATGTGCACAAACACGCAACTGCCCAGCCGCCACCACTCGCCGCGGAGCAGGTTCGAACCGCTGACGGCCCCGAGTTTCATCAGAACGGCGGGGCTGGCGCCACGGAGGTAGGCCGAGGCTCCGCCGCCGTCGCGGATCGCCAGCCCCAAACCTGCCAGGAACCAGAGAACGATTAGCGTAACGAGGACGGGGGTGACTAACGCCGTCCGGGGGGCAAACAGAGCGGTCCGGGCGATATCGCCCCGTTCCAATGGCGTAAGCCGGGACGGGTTTGCCTCGGTGGCCCGAGGTTTTGGCTGGTCGAGGACAATCGGCCCCGGCAGGTTCAACGCCTTTCGCCCGGCCGCGGTCAAACCGTATCCCTGCCCCCGTCCCCGGACCCAATCGATCACTTCCACATACCCGGCCAGACGCAGCTCGTTCAACGGGGCATTCAGGTCCGCGCGGGGGCAGTCCGTTTCGGTGGCGTATTCGGCCGGGAACCACGTTTTACCGTCGGCCGATGCGATCGCCTGCAAAACGTCCGCGATAGACGTCGCGGGCGGCGGAACGGATTCGGCAGTTGTCGGCATCTAACTATTATTGCGGAAGGCTCCGCACCCGGCGAACACCTTCTCCGATAAGTTGAGTGGAAGATTCCCGTAGGCGTATCGCATGGCACCGTGGTTATCGATCTCTTCGGAGGTGTCGGCGGCACTTGCGGCCGGCCGACCGGTGGTCGCACTCGAATCGACTCTCATAACCCACGGCCTGCCCCGCCCGTTTAACCTCGCCACCGCCCGCGACGCCGAGGCTGCGGTCCACGCCCAGGGTGCGATCCCCGCGACCGTTGCGGTAATCCGGGGGCAGCCGACCGTCGGGCTTTCACCTACCGAACTCGAACACCTGGCGAACGCCGACGACATCTACAAAGCGAGCCGGCGGGACGTTGCCACGGCCGTCGGATTGGCGCGGTTTGCCGGCACCACCGTCTCGGCCACGATGGCACTCGCCCACGCCGCCGGCATCCGCGTCTTCGCCACCGGCGGCATCGGCGGGGTCCACCGCGGTAACGCCGCCGACGTTTCCGCCGACCTCACCGAGCTCGCCCGCACGCCCGTCCTCGTCGTCTCATCCGGAGCGAAAAGCATTCTCGACCTGCCGCGGACGCTCGAACTCCTCGAAACCCTCGGCGTGCCGGTCCTCGGTTTCCGAACCGACGAGTTCCCCGCGTTCTACACGTCGGTGACCGGCCTGCCGGTATCGGCCCGAGTCGAATCGCCGGAGCAAGCGACCGCGGTCTTTGCCGCCCACGTCCGCATGGGCGGCCGCGGCGTAATTCTGGCACAACCGGTGGAGGCGTCGCTGGCCATCCCCGCCGCCGAGTTCGAATCGGCACTCGCCGCGGCGGAAGTCCTGGCGGCACGTGACGGCATCACGGGGCCCAAGCTGACGCCGTTCCTGCTTGGGAAGCTGGCCGAATTGACGAATGGCAAAACCCTTGCCGCGAATCGGGCACTGATCGTGGCGAATGCGAAGTTGGCGGCACAGGTGGCCTTGCGGTTAGACGCGTTGCGATAGTCGCGCCGCGATCTTCACCGCTTCCACGAGACTCGACTCGTCGGCGACGCCCTTCCCCGCGATGTCGTATGCGGTGCCGTGGGCGACGCTGGTGCGGACGATAGGCAGCCCGGCCGTGATGTTCACCGCCCGCCTACCGCCGAGCAGTTTCATGGCGATATGGCCGTGGTCGTGGATCATGGCGGCGATGCCCGTGAACTTGGCCCGGTTGTGCGGCAGAAAGATTGCATCGGCCGGGATCGGGCCTTCAACCGCGATCCCTTCCGCTCGAGCCGCTTCAACGGCCGGGCCGATGATGGTGGCTTCTTCGTTCCCGAATAGTCCACCGTCCGAGGCGTGCGGGTTCAGCGCGGCTACGCCGATCCGGGCGGGGGTTCCGGTAAGCCGAGGGGCCATGTCGTTCAACAGGCGAATCTTATCGAGCACCGATTGCAACGTGATCGACTTCACCGCATCCTTCACCGACTTGTG
Organism: Fimbriiglobus sp.; assembly: GCA_036493815.1. Classification (GTDB taxonomy): domain Bacteria; phylum Planctomycetota; class Planctomycetia; order Gemmatales; family Gemmataceae; genus DASXPC01. The sequence continues at coordinate 2,211 of DASXPC010000066.1, forward strand.
TAACGTCACATGGGCCACGGCGAGTTTCAAGGCATCGTCGTAAAGCAGCATCGCGTGGGATTTCGCCCCGGTACGCTCGGCGAGGATTTCCGTGTGCCCGGGGAACGGCAGCCCGGCGAGGTGTAACCCTTCTTTATGCAGCGGACAGGTGACGACGCCGTCGGCCCGACCGGCGAGGCATTCGTCGATGGCGAAGCAAAGCCAGTCGTATGCGGCCCGACCGGCTAACTCAGACACTTCCCCCGAATTGACGAACGTCAGATCGACTTTCGACGGATTCGTGCAGGGCGTTCCTTTGGGCACGAAAGTCGGGTCGCCGATCACGACCGGTTCGCACAGCGTAACAATCTTCGGCCACGCCTTGGCCACAATCTCCGGGCCGATGCCGGCGACGTCGCCCATCGTAATCAGGAGTCGGGGGAATGCCATACCGTTGACATAGTGGAACGGGATGGCAACGATTAGCAATTCCTTGCCCCGAAAACCGGGGGTCGCCCGATGGCGCGTATCCGACTCGACGAACGGGAATGCCGTAAGAACAAGCTGCCGATGGTCTGCATGGTTTGCGGGGACGATGCCGATGAATACGTTCGAAAGAAATTCGCGTGGGAGCCGGGATGGGTTTACCTTCCCATCGTATTGGGGGGCGGTATTCTTCTCGTCTTAATCCTCGTCCTGATACTGCGCAAATCGATGACCGTGTATTGCCCGCTGTGTTATCAGCACCGGTCGCACTGGGTCCGCAGGGCGATCTGGTGCTGGGGGTTGCTCGCGGCCTGGCTCATTGGTCTCGTTGTCCTGATCGCCATCGGAAGCGGAATAAAGGGGAATGATCACGTCGGTCCTTTCGTTGTCGGGGGTCTATTGTTTACGCTGGTTATGTTCGTCGTCGTCGGCATGATTTCGACCCGAGGGGTTCGGCCTAAAGAAATCACCGACTACGACATCACGCTCGTCGGCGTGCATGACGACTTCGAGGAGGCCGCGGAAAAGGAACTGGACGCTGCGGAATATGCCCGTCGACGCCGCCGCCGCCGGGATCGGGATGACGAGGAAGACGAAATAGAAGAAGACGACCGGCCCCGCGGAAGCGACCCGGGGTACGAAGTGATCGACGACGACCGCCCCCGTCGCCGAAGACAGTATGAAGAAGACGAAAACGAGAACGACGACGATCGACCCCGGCGCCGACGGCATCGGGACGAGGATGATTAAGTCGAAAAACTCTCACCGGAATGCCATTGACGCCCGGGATTTTCGGGCGTACAGTACCAGCGAAGGTTGTGTATCACTTTCCCGCGCCTGAGCGCGTCCTGACTTTCCCGCCCCTTGCGTTCGCAGCCGCTGCAACCTGTAGGGATGGGTCAAACGGACAGCCGAAGGTGGGTATTGGTCGGCCGAGAGGTTTCGTGGGTTTGAATACCGTGACTTAACTCGTTCCGAGGGGCGACGGATCGCCGTTCTGATCCGCGATTTTCGCGGGTAGCGCGTTCCCGCCCCCTACACGATTTCGCTTCCCATCTCGAAGGATCTTACCATGCCCGACGCTAAGAGCGTCGAAGGGTCTCCGCGACCCATGCTTCGCAAACGCATTCTCCGCAAGCCGGGCGAGCCGTTACCCGGCCCGCACTTCCCGGCCACCTTGGACCGGACGCCGCCTGCGGCGGCCGAAAAGGCCCCGCCCGAAAAGCCGCCGGCTCCGGAACCCGTCGAAAAGGCGCCCGTCGAACGGGTACCGGTCGAACGGGCACCCGCCGAGCGGACGCCGTCCCCAGAGCTGCGGGCCGAACGGCCCGAAAGGCCGGAACGCCCCGCCCCCAAGCTCGGCGCCCGGCTCGACGACCTCTACCGCATGCCGATGCCCCAGCTCTTCAAGTCGGCTGAAAAAGAGGGCATCCACGAACACACCGGCATGACCCGGGCCCAGTGCATCGTCGGCATCGTCCGCCGGCAGATCGAACGGGGCGAAAAAGTCACCGGATCCGGCACCCTGGAAGTCCTGCCCGACGGCTACGGCTTCCTCCGCAGCGCCGCCCACAACTACCTCGCCAGCCCGGAAGACATCTACGTCTCCCCGAGCCAGATCCGCCGGATGAGCCTGCGGACGGGGTTGGTGGTCGAAGGGCCGATCCGCCTGCCGATCGAAAATCAGGACAACTTCGCCCTCATGCAGATCGAGATGGTGAACGGCAAGCACCCCGACGAAGGGGCCGGCATCACCAACTTCGAGGACCTGACGCCGCTCCACCCGGACAAGCGGCTGATCCTCGAAACCACGCCCGACGAACTCTCGATGCGGATCGTGGACCTCATCGCCCCGGTCGGCCGGGGGCAGCGCGGCCTCATCGTCGCCCCGCCCCGTACCGGCAAGACGGTCCTCCTCGCCAAGATGGCCAACTCGATTCTCAAGAACCACCCGGACGCGTACGTCTTCGTGCTGCTGGTCGACGAACGGCCGGAAGAAGTGACCGAAATGCAACGGCTGGTCACCAGCCCGAATTCCGAAGTGGTGGCGAGCACGTTCGACGAGCCGCCGGAAGAACACATCCACGTGGCCGAGATCGTGCTGGAAAAAGCCAAGCGGATGGTCGAGAACAAGAAGGACGTGGTGATCCTGCTCGATTCCATCACCCGCCTCGCCCGCGCCCACAACACCGAAGCCCCCGGCGGCGGCAAGCTCCTCTCGGGCGGTTTGGACTCGAACGCCATGCAGAAGCCGAAGCGGTTCTTCGGCGCCGCCCGGAACGTCGAGGAAGGGGGCAGCCTCACCATCCTGGCCACCGCCCTCATCGACACCGGCTCGAAGATGGACGAAGTCATCTTCGAAGAGTTCAAGGGCACCGGGAACAGCGAACTCCATCTCGACCGCCGGCTGGTCGAAAAGCGAGTCTACCCCGCCATCGACGTCAACCGCTCCGGCACGCGGAAGGAAGAACTGCTCCTCCACCCCGACGAGCACGAAAAGATTCGGCTCCTGCGGCGGGTGTTGGCCGACATGCACCCGGTCGAAGCGATGGAGTTGCTGATCAACCGGGCGAAGAAGTCGAAGACGAACGCGGAGTTCTTGATGATGATGAATTTGGCGTAGCCGCGACGCGAAGCGGAGCGAGAAACCTACTACCCTCGGGCGCTTGCGGCCCGGGGGTTTTTCATGGCGTATTTATGGCGCGAATTCGTTACCCCCGAATCACCGAGAAGGAGTGGCTGGGCGCGACCAGTGTCGAGGATTTAGATCTCAAACGGAGTACGTTTGGAAAACACCGGAAATGGCGATTGTTCGGGTGTGCGTGCGTTCAACGATCTCTCATTTTACTTTCCGATGTTCGATGCGAAGACGCTCTGAAAGCAACAGAGGATTTCGCAGACGAAGTATTGTCGTGGCCTGCTGTAAAAACCATTCGCAAAAGTTTGTATTCGATCCAAACCGAATTAATGTTGATGGGTGAAAGCACCCAAATAGGCCCAATCATCATTGCTATTCAGGCTACTTCACACAAAACACCTATCAAGGCACTCGATTCCATTCGTTATGCTTTGGATGCGTTTGCTTCGCCAGGGAGTACTGCTCCTCATTGGAAGAAACTCCGTGATCGTGAAGCAGTAATTCAACTCATGTACGCTTACGACATCTTCGGCAACCCCTTTCGCCCCATATCATTCGACTCCGCCTGGCAAACCGGCACCGCGGTCGCCCTCGCCCAAACGATGTACGACGTCCGCGACTTCGTCGCGATGCCGATCCTGGCCGACGCACTCGAAGACGCCGGGTGCGAGGTGCCGGACATTTTGTATCATTGCCGCGACCCGAAGGGCGTCCACGTCCGCGGCTGCTGGGTCATCGATCTGGTGCTGGGGAAGAGTTGAGCCGGTTATCGGCGGAGCAGGAATTCCTTCGCGTTCACCAGTCCCCAGGCTACGTCCTCCCATGCGGTGCGTTTGTTCTTCGCCTTTTCGACGTAGTCCAATAATCCCGCCGCCTCACTCGCCGTCGGCGGGCGGCTCAGGGTCGCGACGTACAGGTCGTCCAGCATCTGCGTCGGCGAAGCGTTCGCGGCCATCAACTTGCCGATGCGATTCTCTTTCTCCCGCAACAGGCCGTTCAACAGTTCGCCGGTGATGAGCTGGAACGATTGCATCATGCCGGCGTCTTCGTTCCGTTCGCATTCGCAGGTCAAGAGCCGCTCGGGTTTGCCGAACACCTTGAGGAACCGCTCGGCACCGCCCGCCGAGCCGAACCGTTTGGCACTTCCGGACTGCATCGGGGCGGCCACCTGCGTCGCCCGGGTACCGAGCGGGTATCCACTGAACTTCACAGGCACGTCCATCGCCCGGCTCAACGCGTCGAGCAACTGCTCCGCCTTCAGCGGCTGGATGATGGCCTTCGATAAATACGATTCGTCCGCCGCGTTCGATTCGTTCGGCGTCGAGGAGAGCTGGTATGCCCGCGACGTCATGATGAAACGGACGAGCGGTTTGAGTCGATACCCCCCGGCCGCGAACTTCTTCGTCAGCAGGTCCAGCACCGCCGGGTGCGTCGGCGGGTTGGTCGTGCGGAAATCGTCGTTCGGGTCGACGAGGCCCTTGCCGAAGAGGTGGAGCCAAACGCGGTTGGCCTGGGCTTTGGCGAAATAGGGATTGTCCGGGCTCGCCACCCAGTCGGCGACGGCGCCGAGGGGGTCGTCGGAGGTGATGGGGGCCGCCCCGAGCCGTTTCGGTTCGGCGACCCCACCGCGGGGGTGCGGCAGGCTGCCGGACCGCTTCGCGATCACGACCTGTTCGCCGACGAACTCGTGCTTGTCCAGACTGTCCTTGCGTTTGTTTTCGAGCACCTGGTAGTCGATGCGGGCGAACGCGGCGGCGAAGCGGTGGTAGTCGTCCTGGGTCCAGCGGTCGAACGGGTGGTTGTGGCAGCGGGCGCAGCCGACCCGCACGCCGAGGAACACCTGAGCTGCGGCTTCGGCCCGGAGGTACGGGTCGCGGACGGCCCGGTAGAAGTTTGCGGCCGGGTTGGCGTACGTGCTCCCCCGCCCGGACAAGACCACCCGGGCCAGTTCGGTCAGCGGTTTGTCCTCCGCGAACCACGCCCGCAGCCAGCGGGAAAACGCCTGCGTCCCCTTCTTGTCCAACGACTTTTCCTCGTTCCGCAACAGGTCCGACCATTTCGCCGCCCAATTCTCGGCGAACTCGGGGCGGGTCAGCAGGTCGTCGATCAGTTTCGTCCGCTTGTCCGGGTTGGCGTCCGCGAGGAACGCCCGGGCCTCGGCCGCGGTCGGAATGTTACCGGTCGTGTCGAGAAACGCCCGGCGGAGGAACACGTCGTCCGAGCAGAGGTCCGACGGGCGGAGGCGAAGGGCGACGAACTGCTCGAACAGGGCCTTGTCGATCGGGTGGTCCGACGGCGGCATTGCCGGGACCGGCCGGTTCGGAATGAACGCGATCCGCACCGGCACCATCTTCGTCAGGTACCGGACGATCACCAGCGTTTCGCCGAACCGCTGGCGTACCACTTCACCCGCGAGCGTGACCTTCGCCACGCCGATGTTGTTCTGCTCGACCGCGATTTGTGTCGTCACGTCCCGGGTCGATCCGTCCGCGAAGGTCGCGGCGACCGACAGTTGCACGCGGTCCGCCGGGTCGACCAGCACCCGCGGCCCGGGGGCCACGGTCAGGGCGGTGAGTTTCGGACTGACGGCCGTGTCGTCCGGGCATCCCGCGGCAATCCACGCCCGGACCGTCTTGTATTCCGGAGAGACCGTGCCGAACCGCATGCCGCCTTCGTGCGAAACTTTCCCGCTCGCCTTCTGGAGGACGAGACTCGCGTCGGGGTCGGTCGGATCGACACGGCGGGCGAGCATGTCGCGGGTCAGCCGGGCGAAGTCGAACGCCGGATCCTGGCCGCGGAGGCTGAGGCGGAAGCCGCCCTTGCCGTTGAAATTGCCGTGGCAGGCCCCCGCGTTGCACCCGGCCCGGGAGAGTATGGGGGCTACGTCGCGGGCGAACGACACCGGCCCGGCCGCGGTTAGCGGGTCGGCTGCGAAGATCGATAACAGGACGGTCAGTCGAATCGGCATGGCGTGTAATGAATTATCGCCGCGCCGCGGTCAAATGGGAAGCGGGAATTGCAAGCGCAACGAGCCGGAAACGTAAACGACAGGTTCTGGACCGACGCGTACGAGTCCGGCTCGTTCCCGAGTTACTTGCCGTGCTTGGCGAAATATTCGCCAGCCTTCTTGGTGTTGATCGCGTCCTTGCCCTTGGTCCAGCCGGCCGGGCAGACTTCGCCGTTCGTTTCGAAATGTTGCAGCGCGTCGATCACCCGCAGCACTTCGTCGACGTTACGGCCGAGAGGCAGGTCGTTGATCGTGACGTGGCGCAATATTCCTGACTTGTCGATGACGAACAGGCCGCGGAGGGCCATGCCGCCGCACAGGAGGACGCCGTAGTCTTCGCTGATTTTTTTGGTGAAGTCGGAAACGAGCGGGTATTTGAGCCCGCCGAGGCCGCCAGTCGACCGCGATTGTTTGACCCAGGCGAGGTGGCTGAAGTGGCTGTCGGTCGAGCAGCCGAGGAGTTGCGTGTTTCGGCTTTCGAACTCGGCCGCCCGGTCGGAAAACGCGATGATCTCGGTCGGGCAGACGAAGGTGAAGTCGAGCGGGTAGAAGAAGAAGACTACGTACTTGCCGCGGTAATCGGACAGTCGGACGGTCTTGAAATCTTCGTTGACGACGGCGGTGGCGGTGAAGTCGGGGGCTTCCTTCTGGACGGTCGCGGGCATCGGGGTTGGTCTCCGGGGTGATAATTCGGCCATTCGTTTGGTGTAGCAGCCGGCGAGGCCGAGTCTAGGGCGGAGACCGGGTAGCACGAGGGTTATCGGGAACGTCCCGGCCGCGGGGGAGACCGCGGCCGAGGTCATCCACCGGTGGGGGTCATTCGTCCGGGTTTACCGGAATGCCGTCGGCCTTCGCGGCGAGCCGTTGCAGAATCGACATGGACAGGCTGCTTCTCAGGGACCGAACGGATCCGTCGCCGAAGGCCACGTTGACCACGCCCGAGTGGAAGGAATAGAGTTCGCCCTGATTCCACCCGTTGATCGTCACGGCCGCCGCGACCTGAGAGCCCAGGGTCACCTTCCCGAGCGGCTTGACGCCGGAAGTGATGGGGCCTCGGGTGCCGGCGCAGACGATGTTATTCGATTCCTGTCCCCAGCCGCCGGCGAGGAATCCCAATGTGGCGGACGTGGCGTACTGTTTACCCAACGCCCACCCCTCCTGACGGGCCGCGGATTCGCCGAGCATGAGGGTGTTACTGAGTCCGTCGGGGCAATTGGTGATCGAGTTCTTCTTGTTCACGGCCAGAATTGAATTGACGCCGTCGGTGCCGGGGAACGCATACCCGAGCCCGGTCACCCAGACGTCCGAATTGTTGTTCCCCCGAGTGATCGCGTTGTAGTCCGCCGTCGCGGGGAAGAACGTCGTGCTCTGCGGGTTCGGGTTGACAATGTGCTCGCTCGGAGACGAGGGGCACTCATACGTTGGAATACGAATCCGGGTCGCCGGTTGGTTGATCGGGTCGTTCCAGTCGACGCGGAAGTTATACCCGCCCACCGCCGCGGTGAGGACGTTCGCCTGTTCGATGTACGGCAACAGGATCGACAGGAACCCGTGCCTGGCGTACCCGCCGCCGGCTTTCTGGTAATCGGCCAAGTCCGGAATAACGGTTGTCGCCGACGTGTTCACGGCTGCCGGGGGAAGACCGTTGTAGGTACTCTCGTAATTGTGAATCGCCAGACCGAGCTGTTTCAGGTTGTTCGCACACTTCATCCGGGCCGCCGCCTCGCGAACTTTCTGAACGGCAGGCAGGAGCAGGCCGATGAGAACGGCAATGATCGCGATAACTACCAATAATTCGATCAACGTAAACGCCGACTTTCGAGTTTGTCGGAAACTCGCCATGGGCACCTCGATGAGTAAAGGAATGACTCGGAGGAGAGGCCGCCGTCCCAGAGAAATAATTACAAATCGGTCGAGATGAGTGCGAGTGAAAAAATCGTTAAGATGAAAAGATTATGAGCTAATAACGACGTAACCCCGGGGGTCACCCGGGGCTACGCGAGAATTATCAATCTTTGTACGACTAGTGAGCCGGATCGGATCCAGGCGGAAGCGGGTCGCCCGGCGGCGGCGCGGGGTCGGCCGGCGGGCTGGGCGGTGGGTTCCCTGCGTTCGGATCCACGGGATCCAAACCACTCGGGTTCTCGCGGCTTTCCAGCCGTTCGACACCTAGGCGAAGTTTCATTTCCGACTCCTAATGCGAGCCAAGGACGGGGTGAAATGGATTGAGGACTTTCGTTTCGGCCTCAATCGTTAACTAATGTCGTGAGACGTTCGTTATCTGTCAACAGAATTATTGCGTGAAATCGGTTTTTCAGGAACAAATTCTTCACATACATTAGCGAATTCGTCACTCAAAGGAAATATCCCTCCCGAAAATAAATCGAATTCCAACGGTTCATTCGATCTCCCAATGGAATTCTCTTACAGAATTGGAATAATCCGGAGATTCCATCAGGATTTTCGCGCCGGATTTGATTCGGTGTGAAGAGGAAAAATACTGCGGAATTTGACATCGGCGGGAAGAAAAAATGCGATTTATCTGAACAGAAGTGGACTAAATTTGCCGGCGAGGCGCTTTGTAAGAAATCTCAGGAATAGCCTTGATAGGAAAAAATGAAAAAGTCGGGCGCTAAAGCCGCGGAAGTATTGCTGCCCAACTTGTACCGTACACAAACCATTCGACAAACGATCTGGCTAATTCCAGACGACTCAAACACCCGCATATACCGGCACGGCTGCCGTTACGTAAGAACCGGCTTTGGCAGCACCGGAGTATGCCAATCGCCGTCGGAATTTGAGGTGCCTCCTGCGGGACAATTCAAGCAGCGGTCTCCAGACCCAGTGCGTCAGACGGTGTCGGATGAGGAACGGCCAAAGCCAATTCGATTTCTTGTAGAGGTAAGCCATCGCCAGATACGCGGTCACGGCCCGCCAATCTTTCGGCCGCCGCCGCCAGATACACCCCGGCGAAAACGTCCGCCCGTAACAGTACGCATAACCCGCCGCCAGTTCTTCCGGCGTCATGTGCTTCGGTCGAAAAACCACGTGAGCTGTATCGTAGTTCGACCAGTCCCGGTGCAGCAATCGCCCTTCGGATTCCAATTGCCGGAATAGTGGGGTACCGGGGTACGGAGTGAGGATGTGATAAGTCGCCGATTCCATTCGGACCTCTTCGATCCAATCGACGAGTTCCCCAAACGCCGTCGGCCGGTCGTGGTCAAACCCGAGTACGAAGCTGCCGTTGACCTGAATCCCGTTCTCGTGAAAAACCCGTACCCGACGGGAATACTCGGCCGTACGTGGTGATTTCTTCTTCGCATCCGAAATGTTGGCGTCGGTGAGTGATTCAAATCCGATGAACACTCCGGTACAACCGGCGAGGGCCATTTCACGGACCAGACTCGGGTCGTCCGTCACGTCGAGCGTCACCGCCGCACTCCAGATTATTTCCAGCGGCCGCAAACCCAGACACAATTCCCGTAAGTACGAGGGCCGCGAGCCCAGGTTATTGTCGGTAAACACGCAGTACGCTTGTCCGTCTGCGGCGATTTCCGCGACCACCTGCTCTACGTTCCGCATCTGATAAGGCATTCTCAATCCGTCCGTGCTGAGGTAACAAAACCCGCACCGGTTGTGGCACCCCCGCGTGGCGTTGACGCTCGTCGTGGTCAGGAATGCCCGTCGGTCCAGCAGGTCACGACGCGGTGGCGGATCGGCCGCGTACGGCGATTGAAAAGACCCCTCATACCGGGCCTTCAGCCGGCCTCCTTCCACGTCGTGCAGCAAGTCCGGCCACACCGCCGTACCGTCGCCGAACACCAATGCATCCGCGTGCGGTGCGCATTCTTCGGGACTCGACAGCACGTGCAAACCACCCAACACGACTTTCGCCCCGCGGGTCCGGTACCACCGCGCCAACTCGAACGCCCGGCGGGCGAAGGTGAGGTGGACGGTGATGGCAATAACCTGGGGGAACGGTTTGGCGGGTGGCGGACCCTGCAGCAGATTCTCGTCCCAGTAACGAAGCGTCCAGGATGACGGTGTATTCCCCGCGAAACTGGTCAAGGCGAGCGTCGGCGTCAACACGTGCTTTCCGAAACTGGCGTGCGAATCCTTTGGATAAAACGGGTTGACGAGCAAGGCGTACCGCGGCTTAACCGGCCCTACCCGTCGTTCCGGATCGAGTGGCGGGGCCTCGCGGAATAACTTCGGTATTCGCCGGGTCCGGGGTCCGACCGTTACGGAATGTGGCATGGCTATTACCTGTAGATACAAATAACTCTACAATACAAAGTATACTGCCAAAATAAAACGGTCACGCCGCCTGGTTGCATTACATCCCCACAAGCCCCGGCTTCAGGGCGGGAGTTGTCGCCGCTTCCTCGGTCGTGGCGTCGTGGAGGACCCGCTCGAGTTGCCCGAGGTAATCGCGGAACCGCTTCCGCCCGGCCGGCGTCAATTTGCACGTGGTGTGCGGCCGGCGGTTCACGAACGTCTTGGTGATCGTCACGAACGATTCGTCCGCCAATACCGACAGGTGTCGGCTCAGGTTTCCGTCCGTTAACGAACAAAGACGGGCCACCTCCCCGAACGAGAGCCCACCCCGGTGGGCCACCAAAGCGGTCAAAATGCCGAGCCGGGCCTTCTCGTGAAGCACCCGATCCAACCCTTCATATGCGTACCGGCCGTCATCGGGCTTAGGCATCGTCTTCCCCTTCGAACCATAAAGCGAGCGCGGTCGCAAAATGCCCCGCCCCGAACAATCCGCCAACTGCCCACGCGGACGGGAGCGTGGCGGGTCGGACGCAGATCAGCAAAACCGATCCGGCCACGACGTACCCGAGGCCGACCGGGCCAACGGCCCGGGGCAAGTACGGACAGGCCGCGATCATCCCGAGACCGAACACCACTCCCCATATCCCCGGCAGGAACGCAACCAGGCCCGGACCGGCCTGCATCACGCCGACCGTCACGGCCCCGCCGGCCAACAGACACGGCCCGAACTGGAACAACACACGACGCGATCGTCGGCGGGCGAATTCGTCCTCGCGGAAAAAATACGACCGCACTCCCGCCGCCGTGCCGAGTAATCCGCCGATCCCGGCCACCGCAACCCAATAGCCCACGAAACCCGACCCGTCCCGAATCCCCGGCAGTTTCGCCTGCACCCCCGCTGCCAGAATCGCTACCGCCCCGACGAGTGCGACCGTCGGCACGCGAAACCCGCGGTACACCTCCGATCGGGTCAGGTGACCGTGAATCTGATCGAGCCGGTCCATCGCGTCTTGCAATTGCATCGCCCGGCACCCGGCGGAGGGAATAATTGGAGTTTACTTTGCATCAGAAAGTAAATCAAGGGCGTAAACTACTTCGGCCGGCGGATCGACGGATTGTTGCAACGAGGGTCGAACCACTGGAGTAAAATTCAAGTCCCTATGGCTTTCTTACTCATCGCGGCCGATTGATTCCGAAAGCGGTTTCCGCACACTGACGGCGACGGCCACACCGACTCCTGGGTACGCACCCGATGCCGGACTGGCTCCTTTCTTCCTGGCACTGGATCAGCGGGGCGCTGGTCCTTTCCGCCGACCTGACCGCTTCCTGTCACGTCCTCCTGCACAAACGCGACGCCCGGGCCGCAATCGGCTGGGTCGGGCTAATCTGGTTCGCGCCGGGTGTGGGGGCGGTTCTTTATTACCTGTTCGGGATCAACCGGATTGCCCGAAAAGCCAAGCGACTGAAACGGATGCGGCAGTCGCGTCGGTTCGATGAGGCGAAAACCCGCCCCCACCAACCCGTTATTCTCCCTGCAGATGCGGTTCATCTGGCTTCACTCGACCGTCTCGTCCACACCCTGACCGGCGCCCCCTTACTTCCCGGGAACAACCTGACGCCGATGCGTTCGGGAACCGAAGCCTATGCGGAGATGCTTGCGGCCATCGACGGGGCAACCCGGTCGGTCGCCATGAGCACGTACATCTTTGACAACGACGCGGCCGGAAAACGGTTCGTCGACGCGCTGGGCCGGGCGGTGACGCGGGGCGTGTCGGTGCGCGTAATGATCGACGACGTCGGCGCGCGCTACTCCTGGCCGCGATCGGCCGTCGGTCCACTCCGCAATGCCGGCGTACAGGTTACCCGCTTCCTCCCACAACTGCTTCCCTGGCATTTCACCTATGCCAACCTGCGGAATCACCGAAAGATTCTGGTGGTGGACGGGACGACCGGATTTACCGGCGGAATGAACATCCGGGCCGGGCACGACCCGAGCCTGCATCCGAAACACCCGATCGCCGACTTGCACACCCGGCTCGAAGGGCCGGTCGTCGATCACTTGCGACGGACGTTCGCCGCGGATTGGGAATTCTGCACCGGCGAAGTGTTGACCGGGGACGAATGGTTCCCCGCCCTTCTCGACCGGGGACCGATGCTCGCCCGGGGAATTCGCGGCGGCCCGGACGAAAAGTACGAGCGGATTCGTGCGGTCTGCCTCGGCGGACTGGCGGCGGCCCGGGAATCGGTGCGGATCGTTACGCCATACTTTCTGCCGGACGTGGCACTCATCGCCGGGTTGGACGTGGCCGCCCTCCGCGGCGTTACCTTGGATATTGTGCTCCCTTCACATAATAACCTGCGGCTGGTGCAGTGGGCCTGTATGGCTCAACTCGCCCAAGTATTGGAGCACGGCTGCCGCGTCTGGTACGCCCCGCCCCCGTTCGACCACACCAAGCTCATGATCGTGGACCGGGCCTGGGTTCTGCTCGGGTCGTCGAACTGGGACCCGCGCAGCATGCGGTTGAATTTCGAATTCGACGTGGAATGTTACGACCCGGCTCTGGCCGCTGCGTTGGACGACCAGATCGGGCTTACGATCGGGCAAAGCCGGCCTGTATCGACCGCCGCGGTGAACGGCCGAAGCCTGCCGGTGAAATTGCGGGACGGCGTGGCCCGCCTGTTCGTGCCTTACTTGTAAAACGCATTTCGAAAGGAAGATTGCCTTGAGCGAACCCGAACCGGATCGCGGGTTAACCTCCGCCGAGGCGGCCGTTCGGGCCGCCCGGGGTGAAGGCAACCGCCCGCCTCGTTCCGGGGGAGACGAGTACCGGGCCCTCATCGCTCGGAACTTGTTTACGCTCTTTAACGCATTGGTGATCCCGGCTGCGGTCGCGCTTTTTCTGCTCGGCGATTACCGCGGAGCCTGGGCCGTCAGTGCCATGGCCGGTTTCAATACGCTCATCGCACTCGCCCAGGAATTGCGGGCCAAACGTCATCTGGATCGACTGGCCCTTCTGGCCGAATCGTCGGTTCGCGCCGTCCGCGACGGGGCCGAGTGCCGCATCCCCGCCGGCGACGTCGTGCGGGGGGACCTATTGCGGATTGCGGCCGGCGAACCGGTCGTGGCCGACGGACCGGTCCTGAATGCAAATTTCCTCGAAGTGGACGAAGCCCTGCTCACCGGCGAATCCGACCCGGTCCGCCGGAATCCGGGCGACCCCTTGCTCTCCGGCAGTTTCGTCATTGCCGGAGACGGGTCGTACCGCGCGGACCGCGTCGGCACCGCGGCGTACGCTCACCAGACGGCCGCCGAAGCCAGAAAATATCACTACGCTCCCGGCCCGGTTCAGCGGACGCTCGATTCACTCATCCGGTTATTGACGGCGGTGACCCTCGTCTTTTGTGGTCTGTATGTCGTGCTCTATTGGTTCCGCGGCCTCACCACCACCGAACTGGTTCAAATGGTCGCGGCGACCGTCACCTCGCTCGTGCCGCAAGGCCTGGTACTGATGACCACCGTGGCACTGACACTCGGCGCCGTGCGGTTGACTTCCCGCGGGGCGGTCGTGCAACGACTCGCCGCCGTCGAGGCGATGGCGTCCATCGATGTCGTCTGCACCGATAAAACGGGGACGTTGACGACGAACCATTTCGCCGTCGATTCGATCGATACGGCCGAAGGCGAACGGACATCCGTCCTCGACCGACTGCAAACGTTCGCCCGGGCGTCCCTCGACGACGGAAATCGGACGATACTGGCCATACGATCCTTTTTTGCCGCGAACGAACATCCCATCACCGTGACGGACCGGATTCCCTTTAAGTCACAAAACCGCTTCAGCGCGGTTCGGGTCCGAACTGACGGCGGCGAGCGGACGTTCGTGTTGGGCAGCCTGGACGCGTTACGGCCGAGGTTCGCGGGCGAGGACGTGGCCTGGATCGACCGGCGGTTCGCGGAATTGCTCCCTTCGGGACTTCGCCTCGTTGCGTTCGGGGAAGGACACACTTCGGACCTCCTCCACGGCCCCTTGCGGCCGCTCGCGCTTGTCGCCCTCCGCGACGAACTTCGGCCCGACGCCGCCGAAGTTATCGCATCCCTGTCTGCCCAGGGCGTGCGATTTCTGATCCTCTCCGGCGACCACCCGGAAACGGTCCGGGCAGCGATTTCCGGCTTGAATCTCCCGATGAAAGCCGGATCGGTCCGGACCGGGACGGAACTGGAAAACGCGGCGGATCGTCCGAGAATGATTGCCGACGCCTCGGTTTTCGGCCGGGTGACGCCGACGCAGAAGGTCGAGATCGTGACGACGTTGCAAAAGCAGGGACACCGGGTGGCGATGATCGGGGACGGAGTAAACGACATCCTGGCGGTCAAGTCGGCCGACCTGGGTATTGCTATGGGGGCTGGCAGTTCAGCCACAAAAACGGTGGCCGGGCTCGTGCTCGAAACGAACCGATTCGCACTTCTCCCGGACGCACTGGCCGAGGGGCGGACGGTGATTCACAACGTCCGCCGGGCCGCCAAGCTCTTCCTACTCAAGAACGTCTATACCTTGTTCCTCATCCCTTTCCTCGTCGGCATTCTCCGCGAAGCGTTTCCGTACCTACCTCAGCAGGTCACGCTGCTCAACGCCCTGACCATCGGCGGGCCGGTCGTCCTCATCATGCTGTCCACGGCTCCGCCCAACGCCGCGGTCCGCTCAGCTTTTCTCCCCGAGGTGGGCCGGTTCGTATTCGGAATGGGACTGCCGATCGGCGTGGCGGGGCTGGCGATTTGGTTGCACGCCGAGAGGTTCGGCACCGACGGTCAACGGACCATGCTCCTCTCGACACTGATCCTTGCGGGATTGGCAACCGTCGTTTTGGTTGGTGGAACCGACCGACGGCTGGCCGGTTGGGCGGTCGCGGCAGTTCTCGCTTACCTTACCGCCGTGTCTTTCGAGCCGATCCGACATTTTTTCGTGATGACTCCGCTGACCCGAACGCAATGGGCAAGCGTGGCGTCCGCAGCAGCCGTCGGAGTGATAGTGGGTTGGCTCGTTACGGGAATTCTCAACCGCTTGTTCCATTCGACGCGATCGCATTATCCGAGGTGAAAATCCACGACAAGCGGTAGATGGTCCGACGCCCGCCGGGCCAAAGGAGACCGGACCACACGGGCGTCCGTAACTCGTACGCCGTTTTTGTGAAAGGCCTTGTCCAGTGCCAGAACGGAAAGGAAGGCCGGGAAGGACCGGAACCGCGAGGCGGGTTTCGTCGCCTCTTCGAACCCGTGCTCGGTGAGGGCGGCCGTGGCGAGACGGTTCCGCCAGTCGTTGCAATCGCCGACGATCAGCGTGGGGTGCCGGATCGCCTCGCGGAATCGCGGGTGGTGGAGCAACTTATCGACCTGCCAATGCCGTTCGCTTTCGCCGAGTCCCAGGTGCCAGTTGGCGAGGTGGATCGGTCCGTCCGGCGTTTGCACCACGGCAATTTGAACGCCCCGCGGCTTCCACCGCCCCCGGCGAAGGCAGATGTGGTGCGATTCCGTGACCGGCCACCGGGACAGGATCAGGTTGCCGTAGCCCCCGACCCGGTAATGAACCGTCAGTTGGTACAAGTGTGCCACGGCTGAGAAGCGAGTGGAAAGGATGCCCGGTTGATCGTCGTGCAGCGTGCGGCGGGCGTGACGGGTGACTTCCTGCAGGCAGATGAGGTCGGGATTTTCGTGTTCGATGACCCGCATTACGCGGTCCAGGTCGTACCGCCGGTCCCGCCCGCCGATCCCCTTGTGGATGTTGTAACTGAGCAAGCGCATGGAAATTGCATGGGAACGTACGAATGCGAATTATTCAAGGCAAACCGAGGGACAACGACAAGGAATATGGAAAGGGTGAGTCGTGAGGCTGCGATTGTTGGGTCGGGATATGTTTGGTCGTGGACTGCTTATTGCAATTGATTGTAATGATTTGAACTGCCTAGCCGGTAGTCGTTTCGTTACACAGTGCACGAGAAAGTAATCACTGAATTACTCTGAAAAAGTAGGGGTCCGACCCTGAAACAGGTTCGAAACAAACCATCCCCGTTTATTTTCGCTTCGGCGGTAGAAACGTCGTAATGTCCAGCCCGTCCGCGCCTAAATGCGAATCGAGCAGGTCAATTCGACCCCGGCCTTTCATGCCCAGCAAGACCTTCCCCATCTCGTCCCACCAGATGGCCACAAGTACGTCCGGGTTCGTTTTTTTCAACTCTCGATATTGGGCCAGTCGTTTCAAGAAGTTGGCGGCGTCGGCCTTCGCGGCTTCGAGCCGTTCGGTGCGGTAGGCGGCCGCTTGCTGCTCGGATCGGAAGGCCACAACCTCTGCGTCGCGCATCCGCCGGCCGGCGTCCCGCGTTGCCTCGTTCTCTTTCGTTCGGATCGCCGCCTGGGCCTGGGTCACTTCCTCGAACGCTTCGCGAACCGCCTCGGGGGCGGCGAGGTGGGTGACGCTGACTCTTTGCAAAATGATGCCGAGGTGCAGCAGCGTCAACCGCTCGGGCAGTTTATCGGCGAGCCACGCGGCCAAAGCAGCCCGGCCGGTGAGCAGGGCCTCGTCCACGCCGCGCGTCGCCGCCCACTCGGCCGTCAGGCCTTCCACGAGTTCCGCCAGAAGTGGATCGACACGGTCTTTGTTTAACACATAGTTTTCGAGGTCGCCGTCCCGATCGCTGACGGCATATTCGGCGACGAGCCGCACGTTAATCAGGTTCTGGTCTCCGGTGAGCACCTGTCCAACGGGGGCGGTTCCCAAGTCTTCGATGGCGGATTCGTCGGTGCCGACAGAGAGTTGCCGAACGGTGCGGACCTGGACGCGATCAACCCGGTCCATGCCCCAGGGAAGGCCGATCCACAGGCCCGGGCCGGGTCGGGCGACGACCCGGCCGAACCGGCGGACGACCGCCCGCTCATCGGGCCGCACCTGGGCGATACCGGTGGCGAGGTAGGCGACGAGAGCAATGAGCAGGGCGTACCTCCAACGCATGGTCAAAACTCCGATTATTTCTTCGCAGGCTTCGGCGGATTCAACAGCAGGTCGAACAACTCGTTCTTCGTCGAGAGCAACAGCACGTCTTTCGTTTCACTGAGGAGCGACTGGTACGCTTTCAGCTTCTGAAGGAAGGTGTAGAATTCGCGATCTTTCGCCTGGGCTTCGTTGCGGATACGGTCGGCCTCGGTGTCGGCCTTGCCTTCCAACAGTTGCCGTTTCGCCTTCGCCTCGGCCTCGATCGTTCGGGCGTCGCGGTCGGCTTTGCTGAGGATGTCCGCGGCCCGCTTCCGACCTTCGCTTTCGTAGTCGGCCACTTTCCGAGCCCGCTCGCTGCGGATGCGGTCGTGGATACTCGCCCGGACCGCTTCCGGATATCCGAACCGGCGGACGCGCAAGTCCACGAGTTCGATCCCGTATTCTTCGAGAAGGGTGACCCGAAGGTCGTCGGGTCCGCTGCCGATCATCGCGGAGCGAAGGCCGTTGGTCCGTGCGTCGATCTTGGCCCGATCGGGCTCGACGGAGACGAGGTCTTCGAGGGGCCGGTTACTGATGACGTTGGCGAGCCGGCCGTTGATCCGCGGGGCGAGCACCCGACGGGCCTGGTCCGGCGTGCCGACGGTGCGGACGAACTTGTCCGCCGCGGCCGCATCGGGTACCCGCCAGGCGACCACCGCGTCGAGGGCGAGCGTTTTATCCACCGTGCGATTGGCCACGTCGCTCGTGAGGGCTTCCACCGCGGGCAAATCGAATGCCTGCAGCCGGCGGTCTACCCGCAACACTGAATCGACGGGCCAGGGGAATTTCAGGTGCAGCCCCGCGTCGGTGCCGCCGTCGATAATGGCGACCTGCTCCCCGAACCGGGTGACGTAAGCGAATTCGCCCACGTCCACGGCGTAGAACGCGGACCGGGCCCAGACGAGAAGCAGGATCGGCACGGCAAAATAGAGAATAAATCGTTTCATAACCCTCTCCGTCGTTATTCCGGTTGCTTCGGCGGCACGGTCGGCAGTCGCAACGTCTCGGGGTCGAACATCATCAGGTGCCGCTTGCCCGGCAGTTTGTCCACGTCGATCAGCACTTTGTCACGCCCCGCAAGCACGCGCACGGCGGCTTCGAGGGCGAGGCGGAATTCCGTCAAATATTGTTTGGTCGCGACCAACTGCGCTCGCTTGCCCGGGTCGCTCTTCACCGTTTCCTCTTCCGCCGGGGACAGTGCGGACCGCACACGGACCCATTCCAGGAAAGCGTCCCGTGCGGACGTGGCGTCGGCGAGTTTCTTCGCCGCGTCCGCCTCGGCGGATCGGACGATTCGGAGCGATTCTTCCTCCGACCGCTGCTTGGTTCGCACGGCTTCGGCCAGGGCTTCGTTCACCGCCCGGTCGCGGTTCTGAATCGCCTTGGCCACGTCGTGGTACGCCTCCACGACCTGCGGTGGTGGGTGCAGATCGTGGACGGTAAACCCGGCCAGACGAATGCCGAGTGTCGGGTCGGTTTTCGTCAATCGTTCCGCGAGCAAGTCCCAAGCCCGGCGTTCGAACCCGGCGCGACCGGCGGTGAGGAGATCGAGAAACGGCCGGGCCGCGGCGAGTTCCCGCAGCACGGCTTCCGCCTCGGATCGGATCAACCCGTCCGGGTCGGCCGTACTCGTGAGGTAGGCTTTCGGGTCAGTCAAGACGTACCGGGCCGTCGCCAGCACTTCGATCAAGTTACCATCGCCGGTGAGGAGCAGCGATTCGTCGGTAATGCGGGCGATGCCGTCGGTGTGGGCACTGGCCCAGGTGAGGTCGTCGTAGGGGCGATTCATGCCGGGCCGGCGGAGGCGATCCTGTTCGGCCCGCAACGCCCGGAGCTGTCGAACCTTTTCGTCGTCGAGCGTGCGGAAGCCGATTTCGACGGTATGGATGCCGGCCGGGCGGAGCTTTGTCACCGCTTCCACCGGCCAGGGCCAGCGCACGTGCAGGCCCGGTTCGAGGCTGTCCCGAAGGGCACCGAATCGCTTAACCACGCCGACCGACCCCGCATCGATCTGCGTCAGCCCGGTGGCGAACCAGGCCAACAGCCCGATACCGATACCAAACGCAACGATCGGCTTCCATCGGTGCGACAGTTCGTGGACGAGGTCGTCGAGGTGGACGGTGTTCAGCCATCGGTCGATGTTTCGATAGACCGCCCGGACCCGCGAAACGGTTCGGTTCGTCCCGGTCCGTTCGAACCCGAGGAGCCGCATCGCATTGACCAGCACCAGGAACGATCCGAGCTGGTGGTAGAGCACGCCGACGAGCGGGGCCTTGTCGTACCATTCGGGCGAGGTGGCAAAGAGCGGCCAGAGCCAGCCGGAAAGGATCACGCCGAAGAGGTTGACGCCAAACCCGAACCAGACGATGTTCTGGCGGATGACGCGCACGGTCTCACGGCTGAGGCGGACGAGGAAGGGCAGCGGGCGGAGTGGGTCGCCCATCATGACCACGTCACCGGCTTCGGCGGCGAGGTCGGCCCCGGTGCCGATGGCGATGCCGACGGCGGCCCGGGCGAGCGCCGGGGCGTCGTTGACGCCGTCACCGACGAACGCCGTGGGCATTCCGGCGAGGAACTCGGCCTTTTGGTGCGGCAGAAGTTCCGCGTGAACCGCATCGAATGGCAGGTTTGCCGCCGCCGCGTTCGCCGCGGCTTCCCGGTCGCCGGTAAGCAGCGTGAGTGGGTTGAGACCGAGGGCTTTGAGGTCGTGCAGGACTCCCGCCGCTTCGGGCCGAACGGTGTCGCGGGCGCCGATGGCCCCGAGTACCCGGCCGTCTTTCGCCACGAGGAGAGCGGTCTGGCCGGTCGCGTCGAGTTGCGAGAGAGCCGCGTCGGCTTCCGGCGGAATGGCCACGCCGCGGTCTTCGAGAAACCGGCGGGCCCCGACGACCACGGCCGCCCCGCCGACGTTGGCCGTCACCCCACCCCCCGGAAATGCCACGAACATTTGCGGGTCTTCGACCACGAGATTCCGGATTCGGGCCGCCGCAACGATCGCACGGGCGAGCGGGTGCTCGCTCGGTTTCTCCGCGGCCGCGGCCAACCGCAATTCTTCGTCCGCATCCGCACCGGCCATCGGCAAGACGTCGCCCAGTTCGAGCTTCCCCTCTGTAAGAGTGCCGGTCTTGTCGAACGCGACCGCCGTCACCGCGGCGAGGCGTTCGAGTGCGGACCCGCCTTTCAGCAACACGCCCGTGCCCGCGAGCCGACCCAGGGCCGCGATGACCGCGGCTGGAGTCGCCAGCACCAGTGGGCAAGGGCAGGCCACCACGAGCACGGCAAGGGTCGGGTAAACCGCCGACCGGGCCGCCACCGCAGTCGTCACCTTGGGGTCCGACCGACCGAGTTGCAGGAATACGTTGAACGCGAACGTGAGGGCCGCCATAGCGAGCACGGCCGGCACGAAATACTTTGCCAGCCGATCCGCCGTGCGTTCGAGCGGGGCCTTGTCCTTCAAAGCCGAGGCCGTGAGGTCGATCACCCGCCCC
This sequence comes from Fimbriiglobus sp., assembly GCA_036493815.1. Classification (GTDB taxonomy): domain Bacteria; phylum Planctomycetota; class Planctomycetia; order Gemmatales; family Gemmataceae; genus DASXPC01. The sequence continues at coordinate 23,109 of DASXPC010000066.1, forward strand.
GCCACCGTCTGCTTCGCCACTTTTTCCGCCCGGACCGTCAGTGCACCGAACTGATTCACGCTCCCGGCAAGGACGGCATCCCCCGGCCCCTTGTCCGCCGGCACGCTCTCGCCCGTCAGGGCCGATGCGTCCACCGAAGATTGGCCGGCGAGCACGACCCCGTCGACCGGAACCCGGCCGCCGGGCTTCACCACCACCTCGTCGCCCGGCACCAAATCAGCGGTATACGTCCGGACTTCGACGCCGCCTCGTAATACCCAGCACCGGTGCGGGAAAAGTTCGGCGAGCTTCGTCAGGCTCCGCTGGGTCCGGTCGAACGTAATCGCTTCGAGCACTTCACCGACGAGGCCGATGACCACCACTTCGGCGGCGACGAGCGGTTCGTTGAGGAGGATCGCGGCAATGCACGCGATGGCGATCGCAAGGTCGGCCCCGAGTTTGCCTTCGCCCAGTCGTTCGAGCGCTCCGTAGAGCGACTTCGCCCCGCCGAGCACGGCCGCCCAGAGGGCCAGGCGGAACCCGAACAGATTTCGTCCGCCGCGGGGCAGATCGAGGCCGAGCGTCGAAAGCCAATCGGCCAAAAGCGGCCAGACATCGGCCACGAGCAACCCGACGCAGGCGGCCGCGAGCAAATACACCGGTGTGTTCGATCGCGGTTGGAACGGTTGGTCGGATGGATGAAATTCGCGGTGCATCGGCGGGCCAAAAAGGCGGGGCGTCCGTGCGACCGGAATAAGCGGGCCGAGTCAGGTTATGCAACCGGGGAGGCAGGAATCAAGAAAAGGACGTGAATCCTTCTCAACCGACGATACGTCCGTCACTAAAATCCGCACCCGAAGAAGATGCTGCAGACCGGTACCGGGTACGGCAACACGCCGCCGCGGCCGAATAATACGCCGGCCCCGACTTTTAGTCCGAGTGCCCCTTCGAAGTGCTTTGAAAAAGAATGCTTCCAGGTGAGATCGACGTCCAGCACGACCGCCCCGCCCGCGTTCCCGTGGTTGTCGTGCATGTCCCACGGGGCAAAAAGAGCATAGGCCGTGAGGCCGGGACTCACACATAGTAGGTCTGACGAATCACTCGTGGCGAATGCCCGGCGACGAATCCCTACGCCGACGGTCGGGAGCACGACGACAGAGAACCCACCATATACTTCCGCCGACCAGGGCCCCCCCGGGCCGAGGGTCATCTGGTACCGAAGCCCCGTAAAGGCCCCGGCGAGCAAATCGAACGAGCCGCGCGCCCGGCAAACGTCCGGCTCGTCTTGGATAACTACCGCAGGCGTTTGTGCCGGAGGTTGGTCGAGCAGGATTGCCGTGGGGTTGACCGGGGCCGGAACCCGTGCGGGGGCCGGGTCGGTTAACGGAGTCTGGGCCGAGACCGTCTCGGCAAACAATCCGAATGCACAGGCGAACAATCGGACCATGGGCGGCCTCGGAGTTGGACGGGCCTATGCCCGACCGATTAATCCGCGGCAAGGTCAACTTGCACCGACTTGCCCGGACGGTTCGCTTCGGCAATACTGGCAGCACCTCCTTCCGGTACACCCGCTTGACTTTGCCCTCCAACTTCCGACACCCCGTTCTCACCCGCCGGACTGCGATTCGGGCCGGGGCGGTCGGCCTGTTGGGGTTGGGAATGGAGCACTTGGCCCCGCTGCGGGCGGCGGGGCCGAAACCGTCCGCGAAGTCGGTCGTCTACATTTTCCTTTCGGGCGGTCTCAGCCAGCACGATAGTTTCGATCCGAAACCGGATGCCCCGGCGGAAGTCCGCGGAGAATTCTCCCCGATTGCCACTCGAACTCCCGGCGTCCACATTTGCGAACACCTTCCGATGCTCGCGGCCCGGAGCAACAGTTGGGCGCTCGTGCGGTCGCTGACGCACCCGTCGAACGACCATTCGACCAGCCACCACATCATGCTGACGGGCCGGAGTGTTTTGCCGCCGGGGTTCGACCGGAACAAGCCTCAGCCGACGGATTGGCCGAGCCTGGCGTCGGTGGCGGGCGCAGTCAGCCGGCCGAGGAACAACCTGCCGCCGGCCGTGGTGCTGCCGGAACGGTTGATCCACAACGACGGCAAAGGCATCCCGGGCCAGTACGGCGGGGTAATGGGCCGAACTCGCGACCCGTGGTTCTTGGAAATGTCTCCGTTCGAATCGAAGGCATACGGGGCCTACCCGGCTTACGAGTTCGACCACCAGAGCCGGCCGTACAAGCCGAAGCGGAACCATTTCGTCGTGCCCGAACTGGCATTGCCCGAAGGGCTGACCGACGCCCGCGTGTCCGGGCGATTGGACCTCTTGAAATGTCTGGACGACCAGCGGAGGGAACTGGAATCGGCCGCCGTGGGCGTGTCGAAGTCCCGAGAGGACGCCGTCCGACTACTCACCAACCCCGCCGTCCGCGGTGCGTTTGACCTCACCCGCGCCGCCCCTCGGCAACTTGACCGCTACGGAAATAATTCGTTCGGCTGGTCGCTCTTGCTTGCGGCCCGGCTCGTCGAGGCCGGCGTCAACCTCGTTCAGGTGAATCTGGGGAACAACGAAACCTGGGATACTCACGGCAACGCGTTCCCGCACTTGAAAGACAAGCTATTTCCACCGACAGACCGTGCGGTCTCGGCCCTACTCGACGACCTGAGCAACAGGGGATTGTTGGATTCGACTCTCGTGGTGATGTGTGGCGAGTTCGGACGGACGCCTAAGATCTCGATGGTGCTCCCTGAATACAAACTCCCCGGCCGGGATCACTGGGGCGCCTGCCAAAGCGTCTTCCTCGCCGGTGGCGGAGTGAAGGGCGGCACGGTCATCGGTTCGTCCGATGCGAAAGGGGCTTACCCCTCGACCGACCCGCAAACGCCCGAGAACCTGGCGGCGACGATTTACCACGCGCTGGGCATTCCGAAGACGATGACTTGGGCGGACAGCGAAGGCCGTCCGCACAACGTGTATTACGGCGACCCGATCCGGGGGTTGACTTGAACTCTCTTGAACAACTCTTCTTGCTGCTCCGAGTATGTCTATTGGAATTGTAACGCTTTCCTGCAGTCCCCGGACGTGGTACGCTCTTCTCACCCCGCCCTTCCGGAGACCGCCATGTCCCCGTCCCGCCGAGAGTTCTCCACAACCGTGTTCGGTTCGCTCGTCACCTTCGGCCTGATCGAAACGCTCTGGCGGCGTGACCTGCTCGCCGAGGTGGTCAAGCCGACCATCGCGGCGTGGCTGAAAGACCTCGTGGACATGACTGCCGACCTGCGGGGCAGGAAACTCACCGACCTGCAATTCCAAGTCAAGATGGAAGAGCTTTATCGAAAGGTGGACTTGGCCGAGCTGTGCAAACTCGTGAAACTCGACGCCATCGAAACGAAAAAGAAACTGCCCGACAACGGGGCGGGGAACTACGGCATCGACTTCGGCAAAATCCAGGGTCTGCCGGCCGATCTGCGGTTCGGCAAGCAGATCTTCGGCTGCAAGAAAGACCGCTCGATCGTGCCGCACGGCCACGCCAATATGTGTACGGGATTCATCGTGCTGAAAGGCGAGTGGCACGGCAAACATTACGACCGCGTCGAAACGTACAAGGACCATTACGTCATCAAGCCGACGATCGACAAGCAGTTCAAGGCCGGCGGACTCTCGACCATTTCGGACCACAAGGACAACGTCCACTGGTTCAAAGCGACGTCCCGCGTGGGCTACATCTTCAACGTCCACGTCATCGCCTACGACCCGGCCGTAAAGGACGCATCGACCCGGCTCTACCTCGACCCGGACGGCGAGAAACTGGAAGGCGGCCTCATCAAGGCGAAGAAGATGTCGTCCGATGCGTGCCACAAAAAGTATGGATGATTGCTGCAATGGACCGCGGCCGGCCCGGCCGCTCTTATTTAAGTTGACCGGGATCGAAGAGAAGAACAGAAGAGCGGGCCGCCCGCCCGCGGTCCACGGAACTATCCCACATACACCCCATTCGCCGGCGTTTGCCCGAACGGGTCGAGAATCTGCCAGAGGGCGGGTTCGGTGCCGTTGGCAGCGGGGAACGCCGTCCCCAGGTAGACGCGAATAACGCTCGGTTCGCCGTCCCCGCTCGACACGGCGAGGTCGGCGCGATTGTCGTCGTCGACGTCTTTCGTCGTTAACCGGACGCCGCCGCGGCTGTTCGTATTGCCGGCGACGAAGAAGTTGGCCAGGGGCGACACCTGGGCGAAGGCGACGGTTTTCGTGGCGATGGCCAGGCCGGAAAGGGCGTACACCCGCGACCCGCCGCCGGGGCCGCCGCCGAAGGCGAGGTCGACGTATCCGTCGGCGTCGAAGTCCCCGGCCGCGACGAAGACGCCGTTCCGTAAATTGACCGCGTCGGCTCCTGGGAAGGCGAAGAAGTCGCCAATGAGCTTTTGCGGCATGTTCTGGTGGAGGAGGAGGAATCGGCCGTCGAAAATGGCGACCCGCGGACCGCCGCCATACCCGGCGGCGACGATGAGTTCCGGCCAGCCGTCGTTGTTGACGTCGCCGATCGCCACCCGTGCCCCCCCGCGGAAGGTCAGGTCGTCGATTCCGAAGAAGTTATCTTTCTGGGCCAGGTCCTGGCCAATGACGGAGAAGATTTGCACCCGCCCGCCGCCGCCGACGTCGGGGCTGACGGCGAGTTCGGCCTTGCCGTCGCCGTCCATGTCGGCCGCGGCCAGGAACAACCCGCCGGTGAAGGCCGATTCGTACGTTTGTGTCACGGGGACGAGGTCGAAGCCGGTGGCTCCGTCGAAGATGCGGACGAGCGATCCGCCGCCGGGGCCGATGGCCACGGCCGTATCGGGAACGCCGTCGCCGTTGAAGTCGGCCACGGCCGTCCGCACGGGGCCGGTGTAGCCGGGAAACGGGTTCAACACGCTGCCGGCGGTATATTTGTTCGTGGAGTCGAGAATGAAATTGTCTGCCTGGCCCGAGTTGGGACCTCCGGCGGCCAACGTGGGGGAAAGGCCGAGCGAGCCGTCGATGCGGGCGAGGCCGATGCCTGCCCCGGTGCTGAGCGTAATCGGCCCGGCGAGCAGGATTTTGCCGTCCGTTTGGAGCGCGACGGCAGTGCCGAAGTCCGCGGAAGTCCCCCCCTTGTCGAACGGCACCTGTTGCCCGCCGTCGATGTCGAACGTCGTGTCCAGCGTACCGTCGGTCCGGAACCGGACGACGCCGAAGTCGAAGTCGGAGCCGTTGATCTGGACCGTGCCGGCCACGACGATACGGCCGAGGGGGTCCACGGTGACGGCCGCGGCCGTGTCCTGCTTGGCCGCGCTGATGCTGAAACCGGCGGGGACGAATCCGCTGCCGCCGAAAGTCGTATCCGGAGTCCCGTCCGCCAGCAGTCGGCCGGCGTAAAAGTCAGTGTCCCCCGCCGCGGTGCGGGCGACGGTGCCGGCGAGCACGATCCGGCCGTCGGCAAGGGCCGCGACCCCGACGGCGGAATTCGCCATGGTGGTGTTCGGCACGTCGAGGCCGTAAACCCGCGACCCGTCGCCGTCAAAACTGGTATCGAGCACCCCCGCCGCGGTAAGCCGGGCGACCCCGGCATCGATGTTGGCGCCTCCCGCGTTCACGTTACCGACCAGGACGACCGAATCGCCGGGGCCGATCGCCACGCCGGTCGCCTTGTCTTCGAGCGTGCCGCCGGAGAGGTCGAAGGGAATGTTGACGAGTCCGTTTTTTCCGAAGGTTGTGTCGAGCTTGCCGTCCGTAGCGAGTCGAGTGACGGCGAAATTGAAATCCCCGGCCGTGGGTTGGGCGGCGGAGCCTGCGACGACAACCCGGCCGAGCGAATCGACCGCCACCGCCGCGGCCGAATCCGCGTTCGTTCCTCCGTCGTCGAACGCCACCGTCCGTACTCCGGTTCCGCTGAATGTCGTGTCGAGTTGTCCCTCGGCCGTCAGGCGGGCGACCGCGAAATCGGTGTCCGTGCCGGCCAAGGCCGCCGTGCCGGCCAGCACGATCCGGTCGTCGGGCAACACAAATAAAGCGGCCAGCTTATCGGCATTCGTTCCGCCGAGGTCGAAGGGGATCGTCGCCAACCCGCCCTTGCCGAACGTCGTGTCAATCGAGCCGTCGGTATTCAGGCGGAAGACGGCGAAATCGGTGTCCCCGGCCGCGAAAAACGCCGTCGCCCCGACCAGGATTCTGCCATCCGACTGGACGCCGACGGCCGCGGGCACCGACGTGTCGGGCATGTTCAACACCACAAGAGGAACGACCGTCCCGTTTGCCCCGAACGTCAGGTCCAATCCGCCGACCGCGGCGGGGGTGGTGCGGTCTTCCAACAGTGTCGTCCGTAATCGAACCGGCATGAGGGCCTCCTGTCCCCGGGGGTGGGTGACGGCATTCTACGAATGCGGAAGGCCGTAGAATGCCCCGCATGGCCGACTTTGCTGCCGTTCGTCGGGATTCGCTACACCGGTATCTTTCTCGGCACCTCGAAGGCGAGGTACGGTTAGACGACCCGACGCGGATGCTCTATTCGACCGATGCGAGCAACTATCAGATCGAACCCGTCGGCGTCGTGCTGCCGAAAACCGCGGCGGACCTGATCGCAGCCGTGCAGATTGCCCAGGACCTCGACATTCCGATTACCGCCCGCGGCGGCGGCACCAGCCTCACCGGCCAGAGCATCGGGCCGGGGCTCGTCCTCGATTGCTCCAAATATCTGAACCAGATCGGCGATGTTGACACCGCGAATCGGACGGTGAAAGTCCGGCCCGGCGTCGTGCTCGAACACCTCAACCGCCACCTGACGACGTTCGACCTCCACTTCGGCCCGGACGTCGCCACGGCCAACCGCGCCACCCTCGGCGGCATGATCGGCAACAACTCGGCCGGCGCCCGGTCGATCGTCTACGGCCAAACCGTCGATCACGTCCGCTCCCTCGACGTCGTGCTCGCCGACGGAACGCCCGCTTCGTTCGGTCCGCTGTCCCCGACCGACGCCGAGCGAAAACGGGAACTCCGCACCCGGGAAGGGGAAATCTACCGCGAAGTGGATCGCGTGCTTCGGACTGATGCCGAGCAAATTGTGGCCCGGTTCCCCAAAATTCTGCGGAAGGTGAGCGGATACAACCTGCTGGGAGTTCTTCCACCCGGAGTGCGGAGTGCGGAGTGCGAAAGCGAAAATCAAGCAACCGTTCCAAATCATTCAAACGGATCTCTCACTCCGCAAGCCACTCTCCGCGCTCCGCACTCTCTGGTTCCGCTCCTCGTCGGGTCCGAAGGCACGCTGGCCGTGGTCACGGAAGCCGAACTGTTCCTGGTCCCCCGGCCCCAACATCGCGGCCTGCTCGTGCCCCATTTCGATTCGCTCCGCTCGGCCCTCGACGCGCTGGCGGTTTGTCTTTCGTTCGGCCCGTCGGCGGTCGAACTGATGGACACCATGCTCATCGAACTGGCGCGGAATCAACGGTCGCTGAAGGGGGCGATGGCGGCCATTTCCGGACGGCCGGCGGCGCTGCTCATGGTCGAATTCACCGCCGACGACCCGGACGACGTGACAGATAAGGTCGAGAAACTCGCGGCTGCACTCCGCGGCGCGTCGGGGATGACCGCCGCCGTCACCGCCACCGACCCGCACCTCCGCGACCCGCTCTGGAACCTCCGCAGCGCCGCGGTACCGCTTTTGTACGGGATGCCGGGCGACAAAAAGCCGGTCACGTTCGTCGAGGACTGTGCCGTCGACCCGGACCGTCTGCCCGAGTTCGCCACCCGGTTCCGCGACATCCTGAAAACGCACGGCACTGACGGGGCGTTTTACGGCCATGCCAGCGTCGGCTGCCTGCACATCCGCCCGGTGCTCAACCTGCACGACCCGGCCGACGTCGTGAAAATGCGGGCCATTACGGAGGACGTGACCGACCTCGTTCTGCAGTTCCACGGGTCGTTGAGCGGCGAGCACGGCGACGGTTTGGTGAGGAGCGAGTGGAACCGCAAGATGTTCGGCGACCGTGTCTACGAGGCGTTCCGCACAGTGAAGCGGGCGTTCGACCCGGCCAACGTCCTGAACCCCGGCAAGGTGGTAGACGGCCCGGCGATGGAGGCGAACTTCCGCCTGCCGCCCGGCACGATCGTACCCGAACCTCCCACGGTCCTCGACTACACGAAGCAGGGCGGCTTCTTCCGAAGCATCGAACTGTGTAACGGGGCCGGCGTCTGCCGGAAGACTCAGGGCGGGACCATGTGCCCGAGTTACCGGGCGACGAAGGACGAACGGGATACGACGCGCGCGAGGGCGAACTCATTGCGATTGGCATTGTCGCAGACGGGCAGTACGGACTCGAAAATGGTTTCTTCCCACTCCGCATTCCGCACGCCGCACTCCGCACTTTCCCAGAGGTGGATCGGCGAAGTGATGGACCTCTGCCTGTCGTGCAAGGCGTGCAAGGCCGAATGTCCGAGCAATGTGGACGTGGCGAAACTGAAGGCGGAGTACACCCAGGCGTACTACGCCCATCGGCCCCGGCCGGTCGGGCACCGTCTGGTGAAGAACGTTCACCGCTTGTCGCCGTGGGGGGCGGCTCTCGCCGGACCGTTGAACTGGCTGGGCCGCCGGGCATTCGCCCGCGGCATGATGGAAGCACTGGCCGGGTTCGACCGCCGGCGGTCGCTGCCCGAATTGCACGCGATGCACTTCCGGCGGTGGTTTGCCGGGCGGCGGCCCGCCGGATCGACCGGCAAGAAAGTGCTGCTCCTCGACGATTGTTTCACCACGTATCAGGAACCGCGAATCGGTCAGGCTGCGGTCAAGTTACTGGAAGCGGCGGGGTATGCGGTCGAACTGGCGAACGTCTGCTGTGGCCGGGCGATGATCTCAAAGGGATATCTTACCGACGCCCAGAAGCTCGCCCGAACACATCTGCCGCGGTTGGCGAAGTCCGCCGCGGCGGGAACTCCAATCCTCGGCTTGGAGCCGAGTTGCCTGCTGACTCTGAGCGACGAGTGGCCGGAATTAGTCCCCGGCCCGGACGCCGACCGGGTGGCCGCCGCAGCCGAACTGGTCGAAAGTTGGATTGCAAGGCAGGTGCAAGAGAAGGCTATCTCAATGACCTTCGACGCGCTACCGAATCGCGTAGTCTTCCACGGCCACTGCCACCAGAAAGCCCTGGTCGGGGTCGGCGGGACGACCGGGGCGCTCGGGCTCGTTCCGGGCCTCACGACCACCGTGCTCGACGCCGGCTGCTGCGGCATGGCCGGGGCGTTCGGATATGAAACGGAACACTACGACTTGAGCGTGAAGATCGCGAACCTGGCATTACTCCCCGGCCTCGCCGCCGACCCGCTCGCCGTGCCCGTCGCCACCGGCACCTCCTGCCGTCATCAAATCCGGGATTTAACGGGCCGCACCGCGTTTCACCCGGTGGAGGTGCTGGCGAGCGCGGTTAGGACATAATTCAAATCTGATACCAATCCGCCCCGTCGGCTTGAGGTAACGACGCCCCCTTCAACTTTAACTTCGGCTTCTCCAGCACAACGGTCGTCCCGGGAGGCACGCTTTCGGTGAGCCAAACGTTCGAGCCGATGACCGATCCCCGACCGACGGTCGTCTTACCGCCGAGGATGGTGGCGTTCGCATAGACGACCACGTCATCTTCGAGCGTGGGGTGCCGTTTGTACGAACCGTGTTTCAGTTCGCCGCTGTCGTCTCGATCAAAAGAGAGGGCTCCGAGCGTGACGCCCTGGTAGAGTTTGACTCCGGCGCCGATCTCGCACGTCTCGCCGATGACGACGCCGGTGCCGTGGTCGATGAAGAACCCGCCGCCGATGTCCGCCCCTGGGTGGATGTCGATGCCGGTCTTGACGTGGGCGAACTCGGTCATCATGCGGGGGATGTACGGCACGCCGAGGGTGTGCAGTTCGTGGGCGACGCGGTAGACGGTGACCGCCTCGAACCCCGGGTAGCAGAAGATGATCTCGTGGTGGCTCTTGGCGGCCGGGTCGCCGCGGAATGCGGCCTCGACGTCCCGCTCGAGCACGGTTCGTAACGCCGGCAGCCGGCGGAGCAATTCGACCACCTTGTGTTCGGACAGGCGGGCGAAGTCGGTGTGGGGGGCCTCTTTGCCGAGGTCGTGCCGAAACGCCCGGGCCACCTGGTCTGTAAGCTTGTCGTGCAATGCGTCGATCAGCGTGCCGACGTAGAACCCGACGTTGCCGAGATGCAGATTCTGGCGTTTCCCGTATCCGGGGTAAAGCACTTCGAACAAATCCACGAGCAGGTCGGCCACGCCGTCGCGGCTCGGCAGCGGGTCGTGCCCCAGATGGTTCAGCCGGCTGCACGCGGTGTACGTGTCCACCAATTGCCCGGTGACCGTTTGCAGGTCGGTCTCTTTCAAGCGTACGTCGCCGTTCATGTCTTTGGTCTTCGTTCGCGGCCGGGCGGTCGATGGCATGTTACACCTCCCATTCCGTTTCGACCGGCCGACGATCGAAAAATCACCCGGACCGGCTCACTCCCCATCCGGGTATACCGCCCGTGCCCGGCGGAGTTGCATACCTTGCCGGGTCTAACAGCATCTGGGGCACGTGCGAAACTACCGCAAGGAAGAAATTGCCGTTTTTCTACACGGAAATCACCACAGATACGGGACTTGTGAATTCCTACACAAAGTGGATAAGGATTTGGCACGGCAGGTGCAATTTACTTTTTCGCCAAGAGTGCAAGCCGGACGAGTCGGTCGAACGGAGGGGAGAGGCCGTTCGGACGGTTCTCCGGCAAACACTCGAGCGAAGACTACCCGGGTATTGCCGCCAGAGGGGAGAGGCTGGCGGCAACCCCGGGTGGTTCGCGTTTAAGCGGTCACAAATCGGTCATATTCGCACCAAACAAGCCAACACGAACCCTGTTTTGCTTCAGGATAGAAGTCGCTTTTCCGTTGATTACCAACAGCACGAGCAAACCAATGCAAGGAATCAGGGTTAAAATTGCGAGCAAAATGCCTGTCCCACCTTCATAGACTTTGGAAGCCAGGAGAAATACGAACACCGTCGACGTCACACCGATTGCCAAGCCGACAATACCCGCCACGAGCCGAAGTCCGGCGGGAAGGAAAAACGAAACGGCAACAATCGCTAAGTAGGCCAGGATGCAAAGCAGAATCATCTTTTGACGACTCGCCACATCGTGTA
>DASXPC010000067.1:0-8069 GCA_036493815.1 Fimbriiglobus sp.
GAAAAAAATCATCCGACGATTACCCGGGAATACGTTCGAGCGAAGGTGAAGCCCACGCCTTCACCGTCAGCCAGGCGAACGCGAGGCCGAGCAGCCATTGCAAGCTGCTGACCCAAAGGTACGTGATGTGAACGGCTCGAAACGCACCCGGGTCGGGGGAAATCTTGCGCACCGAGTCGAAGTTCGCGTCGAGTATGGCGTGAAGGTAAAAGAGGGCAGCGAGGAGCACCGTCATACTACCCCACGCCACCCAGCGGGACGTGCGGCGCGTCGGGGTCGAAGCCACGTCCCAGGCGAGCACGGCAAGGGCAAGGATTCCGATTCGGTTCAGCCAGACCGTGACCTGTTGCGTAACGGACCCCTGAACGGCGCGGGAGCCGAGGACGCCGGTGCCGACGGGTACGACGACGGCGGCATAGAAGAAGAATCCGCCTTGCCAGAAGAGCAGGGCTTGCAGGGACAGGAAGCGGCGGAGGGTCACGGTCAGACGGCTTGTTTGGCGGTGGCTTGGGGGCCGGAGAGGAATTGGAGGCGGCGAGTGCACAAGAGGATTTCGTCGCCCGGGGAAAGACGGGTGGGGCCGGGGATTTTGCGGCCGTTCAGCACGGTGCCGTTTTTGCTCGCCACGTCGTGGAGTTCGCACCGGCCGTCGGAGTGGACGATGATGGCACAGTGCCTGCGGGAGACGTGCTCGTCGCGGATGACGACCACGTTGTCCGGCAACCTGCCGACGCTGTTGACGCCGACGACCAGCGGATAAAGGCTATCGCCGTCCCGCACGTAGAAAATTCCACCGACACCCGGCGGGGCTTGAACGGTCGGGCCGTTTCCGGGGTCTTGCGAGGGAAGAGCCCCCAGATCGCCGGCAATTGTGTACTGCCCGCATGCCGCCTCGACGAGCGCGCGAGCCTGGCGGAACGAATCCCGGCGGGAATCGCCTTCCAAGTGCAGGCTCATCATGCGTGGGTCGGGCATTAGCCCCCCTCGCGAGACGGAAATGGGAAAAATCTTCCCGGCCTCTTCAACATTCGTCAAAACCGCCCGGTCGTCAATACCGGAACGACCGGAAAAGTATCGCAGGACCAAAAGGGACCGCCGCAATCCCCGCGTTTCCGTATTTGTCGTTAACGACTAATGCCCACGATTTTGACCTCATTTTTGTCGGGTCTCACAAGGAATACGCGGTGAATGTGCCTCCTTGGCCAGTTTGTCGTAGTCCGGCTTGGCCGCTTCCTTTGGCGGGGGCGGGAACGCGCACGCGCCATGTCCGACCCACGCGAGAGCGAAAACCGAGAAGAGCAGGCGGTGAAACATGATTGCGACTCTTGGAAAACCCGCTAATCCTGCAACCCGACCAGAACCGCTTTCCCGTCCTTGAAGCGGACAATCAGCAAGCAAAGGTCGTCGTCCTTTTTCCCGTCGATTTCGAATTGGAGGGCCACGATCCGGCCGCCCGGACCCACGCGTTCGAGAAATGCGTTCCGTGCGGCATCAGTCTTGGATGCCTCCGGCCTGACCGGTAACTTCTCGGCCCAAGTCGCGAATTTCTCGGGCGTAACAACTTCTTTGACGGCGACTTTCATACCGTCCGCCAGTAGGGCTGGCAGGATCTCGCCGAGTTCCCGTTTGACGGCGTCCGGTTTGTCGAGAGCTTTTCCGTCGACGGACCAGTAGGGGAAATCGACCGACTTCACAATGGCGTCGTAATCCTTCTTGACCGCATTGGCGACGAACGAATTTCCGAGGGCTTTGGCCAATTTGTCGAATTCGGGTTTCGGCGATTCTTTCGGTGGCGGCGGGTAACCGAGGCCGAGTGAAATGCCCAGACTCAGTGCGACAATTGCGAAGGAAAAATGGTTGACCATCGGGATTCATCCGAAACGGACGGTGCGCAAAGCATACCGTTGCTCCGTCAGCGCCGCGAGAGAGAATTGGCGAACGACTTGAGTTCGGCCCATTGGGGGTCCGTGAGTTTTGCTTTGGGCCGGACAGCCTTGACCATGGCGACAGCCGATTTCGGGTCCCGGGCGATTCCGGAGGCGACGAAATAAGCGGCGACGGCGAGGGCGCTGCGGCCGTGACCCAAGGCACAGTGAACGAATACCGGTCCGCTTTGGATTCGTTCGAGCAACCAGGTGGCGGTGCCGTGGAGTTGTTCGGCCGACGGGGCGGCCGCGTCGAGGATCGGGACGGAATTGTAATAGGCTAGATTGCGGAACGGTCGCGGCGCGGCGAATTCGGCGGCGAGGTCGAGGACCGCGTGGAACCGGTGTTCGGTAACAGCCGCCGCCGCCTCGGCCGGCAACAACCGACGGCCCAAGAACAAATTTTCCGCAAGCGGGACGACGCCGGATTCCGGCATCGTTTTCCGGGAGATTCGATAAGAGACTTCGGTGAGCAGGAGGTAGGGCCCGGCCAGAAGCCAAGCCCATGGCCAACGACCGCCACTCCGGCGTTTGCCCAACAAACCCGCCGTATTCACCGCGTATGCAATGGCGACAACCACGAACGTGCCGCTGACCCACCCCGCGGCCAGTCGAACCGGCCACACCGGTACCGCTGCGGCAATCACGCCAAAGGCGACGGCAACACTCAAAAACGTTAGCGAATAAACCACGACAGGTTAGCCACGGAGGAAATGGGAGTGAAAAAAAGAGACGGCGTCTTCGATGCCACAATCCGGATAAGGTTTGACCGTCGCGACCAACTCGACTCCATTTTGCCAGCAAAAGCCCCCCGTTGGCAACCCGGGAGGTCGAACTTTGTTCTCATCTTCTCGCTGGGTGACGGGTTCGGAGGATTCGGCCGGATCGTATGGCCGTGACCAATTCCCTACGACCTGCTAGGATAATCCCCGCCGTTTCTTTGCCCGGTTCGCCAACCTGACGGACACCTTCGTCGCGCGGTTGGGTTTCTCCCTGCCTGCGCGGAGCGTGTCATGTTTTTCTCGGCCGACAAGTACAACTATCCCGACGACATTTTTGCCCAAAGTCGCATGTCCTTCGCCGATCATATCGGCGAATTGCAAGTCCGACTCAAACGGGCGGTGTACGTCCTCCTCGTCTTTCTCATCGGTGGATTCCTGCTGGATTCAATTGGCCAGGAAATGGGGTGGGATCACGTCGGACTCGGCCGACCGATGCTCCGATTCATCAAAGAACCGTTCGAGGAGCAGGTCCGGGATTTTTATCGTAAACGAAACCTCCGGGTCGAAAAAAAGGTCGCCACGCTCCAACGGACCGACCCGGCCGAGGCCGCGCGGATTCTGGACAAATTGAAGCAGAACGAAGGAAGTCTCCTGGCCCTCACGGCCGACGAACGACAGGCCCTCCTCGCCATCCCGTACGAGATGCAGGCGTTCATTCCGGTCGAAGCTCTGAAAGCCCAGTTCGGCGAACCGAAGAATCCCGACGCGAAGGAAATCGAAACCACCATCCTCGTGTATCCGTCCCAGATTACCTACCTGAATACGCTCGGCGAAACGGCCCTCGGGAACAAGCAATACATTACGACACTGAGCGTGCAGGAAGGATTCGTCGTTTACTTCAAGGTTACGCTCATCTCCAGCATCATTCTGGCCAGCCCGTGGATCTTTTATCAGTTCTGGGCGTTCGTCGCGGCCGGGCTGTATCCGCACGAACGACGGTACGTCCACGTTTACCTGCCGTTTAGCGTCGGCCTCTTTCTCCTGGGCGTCTTGATCTGTCAGTTCCTCGTCCTCCCCGGAGCGATCAAGGCGCTTCTCGGGTTTAACAACTGGGGTGACTTCGATCCAGACCTTCGACTGAACGAGTCGCTCAGTTTCGCGATCATGCTCCCACTCGTCTTCGGAATTTCCTTCCAGACTCCGCTCGTCATGCTGTTCCTTAACCGCATCGGCCTTTTCGACGCCACAAGTTACTGGAAGAAGTGGCGGCACGCCGTGATGTTCCTCGCCGCGTTTTCGGCCATCATCACCCCCACGCCGGACGCGGTAACCATGATGTACCTGTTTGTGCCGCTGTTCGGGCTCTACGTCTTCGGCGTCCTGCTCGTGTATTTCTTCCCGGCCAAGCGGAGCACGGAGGAGGAAGACGACGTGTCGAATGTGGCGGTTTGATGGCATTCGGATCGGACTTGTGATAGACTCGGACTGCCATGACGAATACCCACCATCTCCCTTCCCGCCGAGCCGCCCTCCGCGTCGGCGGGGCCGGGCTGTTCGGCCTCGGCTTGCCGCACTTGCTTGCGGCGAAAGGACGGCGGAACGCGACCGCCGATTCGGTCATCTTCCTCCACCAATGGGGCGGACCGGGACAGCACGAAACGTTCGATCCGAAGCCGGACGCCCCGGACAACGTCCGCGGCTGGTACTCCCGTCCGATTGCCACCGCGATCCCCAACTACCGCATCTGCGAAAAGCTGCCCGAAACGGCCAAGATTCTCGACCGCTGCACCGTGATCCGCTGCATGCAGCACGCGGTCCCGATGAAGAACCACAATTCGGCTGGGTACTATTGTCTCACCGGCGTCCCCCCGCCCACCGACGATCAGCGGCTTCGGGACTCCCTCGATCTCTTCCCCGCCTACGGCTCGGTCGTCTCGAAACTCACGACCTCGCCGCCCGGCGTCGCCCCGTTCGTCTCGTTCCCCCACGTCATTGCCGACGGTTCGATTACCCCCGGCCAGCACGCCAGCTTCCTCGGTAAGGCGTACAATCCGCTGTTTGTCGGCCAGGATCCGAACCGGGAAAACTTCAAGCTGCCCGAACTCTCCCTCCCCGCAGGCATTACGCCCGGGCGGCTGGAACACCGGACCGGTCTCCTCTCGCTCATCGACCGGCAGTCGAAACTGATCGACGAATCGCTCGTCGCTAAAGGGTTGGACGAGTCGTACCAAAAGGCGGTGGCGATGCTCACCAGCCCGCGGTTCAAGACGGCGTTCGACTTGACGAAGGAGTCGAAAGCCACGCGCGATCGTTACGGCCGGACGACCTACGGCCAGTCGTGCCTTTTGGCCCGCCGACTGGTCGAAGCCGGGGCGAAATTTGTCAACGTGTACTTTGCCCGGTCGATCGGCGGACCGAAAAACGGCTGGGACTACCACGGGTTCAATGGCGAAAGCGTCCCCGACCGGCTCATGGAACTGCTTCCCATCACCGACCAGACGTTGCCCACCCTGATCCTCGATCTGCAGGAACGGGGCTTGCTCGACCGCACGCTCGTCGTCTGGGTCGGGGAGTTCGGGCGGACGCCGAAGATCAGTTCGAACGGCGGGCGGGACCATTGGCCGCAGTGCTACAACGCCGTTCTTGCCGGCGGCGGGGCCAAGCGGGGATTCGTCTACGGCAAATCGGATAAGCTCGGGGCGTATCCGGTCGAAGGGCAGGCGCGGCCGGAAGACCTTGCGGCGACCATGTTCGAAGCGCTGGGGTTGGACCCGGAAACGGAAATCCGCGATACGCAAAACCGCCCTCTGCCGATCAGCAAAGGAAAGCCAATGCGAGAAGTCATGGCCTGAAATGCGGCCGACCAAGGCGCTAGTACACCCCCCCTGCCACTGTCCGTTCGCCGCAAGTTCATGCTGGAGATGCTTTTGCATCTTTCTGGCAAGGTGCTAGACGGGGCAAGGCGCTAGTTTTAGGCCGCCGCTGGAAGCCATTCATTTGTTGATCGTTAGGTTTTCCGCCGATCCGCTTACCCGCTTCCCCAGTCCCCATTTCAAAATCGCGGCGGTCAATCCCTTCCACGTTTCCAGCCGTCGATGTGGGATTGCCAAAGCCCGCAGATACCAGCGGATCGATTCCCCCGGTTCCGCGCCGCGTACGACGTAGCCGAGCGTTCGACTCGTCGTGGCCTTCCCCTCGGCCGCGGCGGATCGGGAAACTCCGCCCCGCCGCTCGGCCCGGTGCATGATCGAGAATGCGGTGGCCACCCGGTCCGCGAGCTTTTTCGACAGGTTCCCATGCCCGGTACGGTAAAGGACGAGGTCCTCCGGAACGCAATGGAATGACGTCACCCGGGCGACGCGGAGCCAGAGATCGTAATCGATGGCGAGGTCGAGCAGCGGATCGAATCCACCGACCAGGTCAAAAATGCTTCGGCGGACGACGCAAGACGAAAAACAGATCGGGTTTCGGACGTAAAAGGCGTCCATTTGCGAAGTGGAGTCCAATCGCGTGGCGGCCGGGTTGGCAGTTCGAGGCACGGCAGTTCCGTTCGCATCGATCAGCGACCGCAGGCAATGCACGACCCCCACGTCCGGTTCCGCATCGAATGCCGCGATTTGCCTTTCCAGCTTCGTCGGCAACCACGCGTCGTCCGCGTCGAGGAACGCGACGAATTCGCCCCGGGACAAGCCGATCCCGAGATTCTTGGCCCGGGACTGACCGAGCCGGTCGGACCGGACGTAGCGGATTCGGCGATCGGCCAGAAAGGGACGGATTACCGACGGCGTGTCGTCGGTGCTGCCGTCGTCGACGACGACCAATTCCCAATTCTCGAAGGACTGGGCCTGCACGCTTTCCACCGCGGTCGGAAGAAACCGGGCATAATTCTTTGCGGCCATGACGATGGAAACAGCCGGCGTGGCGTTGTTCCCTCCCCCCTTGTGGAGGAGGGTTAGGGTGGGGGGTATCGAACCCACATCACCCCCACGCCAGCCCTCGCCTGTAGAGGCGGAGGGAGTAAAACCGGTCGGCCTCATGCCGCCCTCGGCACGTTCGAGATGCAGAACCGGTATTTGCCCGACGGTTCCTGTGGAATGGCGCTTACCAATTCCACGTCGTGTCGGACGGTCGGGCCGAACGTGTCGCGGACGAGCCGGGCGATGGTTCGCTCGCCGTTCGCGTCGTATCGGTCGTCCGGCACGAGTCGGATCCGCAGGTGGTGGACCGTCTCCTGGACGATCTGCACCTGGGCGGCCCCGGGGATGTGCAGGGCGAAGTTTTCGGTGAGCGAAATGCCGGAGATCAGGCTGCCCGACGGGGTGACGACGTAATCCGCGTCTCGTCCTTCGACGGATTCGACGAGCGGCAACCCCCGGCCGCATCCACAGGCGCGGTCGGCCATCGTGACCACGTCGCCGATGCGATAGCGGATCAGAGGCATGGCGAAATTGGTGAGATCGGTGACGAGCAGGTTGCCGGTGGGGCCGCCGCCTTCCACTTCGACGAACACCGAATCCGCGTTGACGTGCAGTCCGCGGTGTTGATCGCACTCGCAGGCGATGAGGCTGACTTCTTCGCAGCCGTAGCGATTGGTGGCTTTGGTGCCGAAAACGTCTTCGATGACGGTCCGTTGCCAGGCGTGGAGCGGCATGGCGGTCGAGACGATGCCGTGGGGTCGGACGCCGGTGATGCCTGCCTTTTTCATCCGGTCGGCGAGGAGGTAGAGCGAGTGGGCGTGGCCGAACAGAAGGCCGGGACGGTGCCGGCGAAGCATTTCGGCAAACGAATGAATTCTCGCGTCGTCGAGGTTCAAGGTGTCGAGGTAGACCGCTCGGTCGAGGAGGGTATTCCGCAGTCGGCCGCGGAAGCCGAACTGCCGGTATTCCGGGTTCCCCCAGACTTTCGCCACCCGCTGCCCGAGTCGGTAACCCGACCACTCGTCCGACCGCAATGTACACGCGGCCTTCCACTGTTTGCCGGCTTCATCGATGCGAATTCTCAAAGGTACGCCTGTGGAACCCGACGTCGTCTTCACGAGCAGCTTCGCGGAGTCGAATCGGTTCGACAGAAGTTCCCGTTCGTTCGCGCGAATGTCGGCCTTGGTGAGGATCGGGAAATGACGGAGGTATTCGAGAGCCCGCAAGTCGTTCGGATGAACGCCGGCTTTCTTCCAACTCTGGGCGTAGTACGGAACCGTATCGAACGCGTGGCGAAGGGCGGCCTTGAGCATGGCCAGTTGCCGGCCGCGGATGACGGCCGGCGGATCGAACTGCGTTTGCCGGAGCAGTCGTAAATGCGCCAGATGCCGGCTGCGGTTCTTCGCCGCGGCAAGCGGTTGCAACAGATGGCGATTCAGGAGTTCGACGAGCATCCTTGCTCCAGAAGGTCTTGTAGGGTGGGTCGAGCGAGGCTTTGCGAGCGA
>DASXPC010000068.1:0-5311 GCA_036493815.1 Fimbriiglobus sp.
GAGTCGGATTCACTTATACCCTCGGTTACATGAGCCCCGGCGGGAGATTGATCGGTATGCGTAGGCCGGACCCGATTCTCGGAAATGACGACCGCATTGCACTGGCCGGCGATTTTCCCACCACTGAGGTGGCCCCGGCAGGCGGCCCCTACTCGCCCCACATTCAGGGGCAGAATATTTTGTTCGCCGGTGGGAACGTCTTGTTCGTCTCCTCGGCCGGCGTTGGCATTGACGGGGACGACGTTTACCGCAACGCTTCAGGACGCATAGGAGCCGGGCTCTATCCCGGCGACATTTGCCTGGGCCGCCCGAAGGACTATCCTTAACCGCGCCGGAGTTCAATTCTCTTGCGGAAGTAAAATTTCCCGTTTCGTTTTCCCGCTTTCGGCATATCTTTTCCTATCATTCGGGAAATTCGTGCTAGGATTTGTCGTTTCGTCACGTCCTAGAATGGTCTGTGACTCCGAGGAGATGGCTCAGTGAAGCGGACGCTACGTCTGCGAGGGATCGGCGTGCCGATCAAGGGTAAGGTGTGGGAATCCGACACCCTGTTACGGGTCGGGCGCCTCGCCACGCTCGAGATTATGCTCGACGACAGTTCCGTCAGCCGCAAACACGGCGAAGTTCGGTTCGGAACCGACGGCCAGTGGACCGTCCGCGATCTGGAAAGCACCAACGGCACGTACGTCAACGGTCAGCGGGTCGAACCAGGTACCGAACAACCGCTCCGCCCGCGCGACATCGTTCAGTTCGGCAAGCTTGCGTTCCTCGTCGAAGTAATCGAAAACAGTCTCGAAGGACCGGCGTCGGACCAACTCATCGTCTCGGCAACGACCGGAGGGGGATTCGAGGACGGATTGAAGCGGATCGTATTCGACCGGCACCAAATGCCCCGGGCCGGCGAACAACTCATCGCCCTTCTGCGGGCCGGCCATCACCTGGTCCACCTGCAAAGCGAAGACCAATTGCTCGACTCGGTGTTGCACGACGCGGTCAGCGTGCTCGACGCCCAGCGGGGGGCCATCGTCCTGGCCGAGGGGGAGGGGGCCGAGCAAAAGCTCCGGTCCCGGCCCCGATCTCTGGCCGTCGGGAACGGCGAAAACAAGGGCCGGTTCCACTTCAGCAAACGGCTCACCAACCGCTGCTTCACCCACGGCGAATCGCTCCTTTACGGCAATTTTCAGCAGGACGACGAACTCCGACTCACACAGAGCATTGCCGACGGGGCAATGACTTCCGTCATCTGCGTGCTGTTGCGGACGCCCCGCCGGAAAATCGGCGTGCTGCACCTCGACCGCGGCATGCTCCAACAGCCGTTCACCGAAGATGACCTGCTCCTGGCCGACGCCTTGGCCGCCCACGTCTCGGCCGGCATCGAGGCCGCCCAGCTTTTGAAACAGCAACGCGACCTGTTCCAGAAAACGATCATGACGTTGGCGCAGTTGCTCGAACTCAAGGACGAATACACCGGTGGTCACACGCAACGAGTGACGCGGTACTCGATCCTGCTGGCCGAGAAAATGGGCTTGTCCGAAGACCAGATGGAATTGATCCGGGTCGGCACGCCACTCCACGATATCGGTAAGGTGGGGATTGCCGACGCTATTCTGACGAAACCGGGCCGGCTCACACCTCAGGAATTCGCGATCATGCAAACCCACACGACGTTGGGGGCCGAATGCCTGACGTCGATTCCGGAACTCCACCCGATAATCCCGATCGTACGGAACCACCACGAACGCTGGGACGGGACCGGATACCCCGACCGATTGGGCGGCGAAGATATTCCTCCGCTCGCCCGCATCGTCGCGGTCTGCGACGCGTTCGACGCGATGACGTCGGACCGGCCGTATCACTTGAATCGTAAGGGAAAGCCGGTCGAGGTGGCGTTCGCCGAGGTGGCCAAGCAGTCGGGTCGGCAGTTCGACCCCGCCGCCGCCGCCGCCTTCCTGGAAATACGCGAGCAGATCTTAGCGGCCAAGCGCGAACTCATGCCCGACCTGTCCACGTTCGATATCACCCCGCCACCGACCGGTCAAGGAAGCAATACCCCGCCGGACGTCCCCGCGTATCTCAACGGCGGATCGTACGTCGAAATCTGACCGCAATCCGTTGTGGACCAGCCGATTTCTTTCCCTTACACTCGGTGCATCGAACCCGGCCCGAGGTCGAGCATGGTCCGTTGCGTTCCTGTCGTTTGCCTGGCGGTTATTCTCGGGTGCGGGGACTCGGGGTCGAGCACGCCGCTGCCCATCGTAAAAGCCACGGTGGATAATTTGTCGCAGGAATACGCGGCCGATCCGGGGGCGTTTCGAAAAAAGTACGACAACGTGCGGGTCGAGTTCACCGGAACCGTCGATTACGTCCGAAATGACGACGCGACGGAATCCGTGATTCGGGTTCTTTTCAAACCGACCGAGTCGAAGTCGAGCGATCCCGTTGAAGTCGCCTTTCACTTGTCGCAGGAACTGAAAATCCTTGCCCTCGTACCCGGACAAATCGCCACCGTCCGCGGCGTTCTTGGTTTGACCGGCCTTCAATTCGAACACGGCGAGTTGGTCGATCCGGGGCCGTCGCCCGAAACGAGTATTTCCACGCTGATCGATGATGCCAAAATGCCGGAAGACTTCAAGAAGAAGTATGTCGGTGCCGGTATGAAACTGACCGGGAAGGTTGTCGAGGTGCGCCGGAAACTTCCCGTTCCGTCGGCCGTGGAATATGAGGTCTTCGTTGGGGCCGGGTCCGAACTCTTAAAGGTCGTCGTCTGCAAGATTCGGACGTCCGAAAAGACTGAACAGCGGTACAAGTTGATTTCGCTGAGGCGGGGGGAAAAGGTGACGGTAGTCGGCCGGGTTGCTGCCGTGAACCCGGAACAGAAGGAATTTCTCACGCTCGAGCACGCCCACATATTGCAATGAGCGTTCAGTTCGGACGCGCAGTACATACCGCGAAGAATTGCAGGCGAAGCCTCCAAACCACTCGTCTCGTCAAGATGCCGGTTCGCTAAGTCGCATCTCAGGCTCTTTTCAGCCTGGATCGTTCGGCATCGGTGGACGCTTTTCGAATTTCGGATTAACGGAAGACTCGGCGGGAAAGCCGAGAAATCTCTCTACGTCGTCCCATGTGGAATCGGTCTCTTTGTTCGGGTGGGATGTTGAAGGAATGATCCACAAAATGGCGGCAAGGACATCGTTCCGTAACTGCAGCCCCTTTACGCGATAGGACGGATCGAAATCGTCCGTAAATGTATAGAGTCGCTGCGTCGGCCCAGGATCCGACGACTCCAATTTTGGTTCGGGAGTGCCGGTTTGCCGATCCGGAGCGATTGAAGGTGTGGAGGAAATCGCCCCGGTGGGAGAGGATTTGGGGTCGGTAAGTGCAAATGCCCACGCCCCGACCGCGGCGAGCAATGCCGCGGCCGAAGTCCACCGCCAACGGGCGGTGGCCGCCGCCTGCGTCGCCCGGCCGGCGGTGAACAGCAGTGCGTCCCGGTCGAACCCCGGTGTGGCCGGGGCGAGTCGGGTCAGCGCTCCGGCCAGCGGATCCGTCACGTTCGACGGCGTCAGACCGTCGCGGTTTTCCCGGATGTCGGGCATGGCACGTTCAACCTTTCGCGAAGCAGTTGGAGCCCGGCCACATATCGTCGGTAGCAGGTCGAAGCCGATCCGCCGTGTGCCGTGGCAATTTCTTCGAACGTCAATCCGCCCCACAAGTGGGCAACCAGAATCGACCGGATTTCTTCGGGCAAACTCGTTAACGCCGCGGTAACGGTTCGGCCGTCCAACCCGGCGGGGTCTTCGGTGGGTAAGAACCAGGCGGGCGAAAGCTCGGCCGCCCGGGTTTCGTATTTTTGCCGCCGGCGTGCGGCCCGGGCCGCATCGATGGCCCCATTCCGCACCACTCGATAGAGCCAGGCCGCCGGATTGTCGGGGGGAGTCCGTTGGCGGGCGAGCTTCAAAAACGCAGTCTGGACGACATCGTCCGGGACGAAACACCACTGCCGCGCGAACAGCACGAGTGCCGCCGCGTGCCGGTCGACCAGTTCGGCCAGGGTCTCGGATCTCATGCTCACAGAATAGACGCCGGCCGGGCGGGGCGATTTCAGTCGGGGTGGCGAAGGGGAAATTGGCACATAACCCCTTTCACCCAGTTTAACGGATCAGGCAGACGGCTTTCCGGGGGCTGCCTGCAGTGCGGCCAGTTGCTTTCGTCGCCGGTCGAGCTTTGCTTTCATTTCCGTGAGTGCGTCGCCACTAGTTTTCCTCACGCGGCCTTCCAGGTCCGCGATATCCGACTCGAGCCGGATTCGGAGTTTCTCGATCCGTTCGGCGCGCTCCGCTTTGTCGAACATGATGTCTTCCGGCGCCGGCGGTTCGTCCTCCGTACGAAATTCGACCGGCGCCGCCGGAATCAATCGGCCCTCCGGGGAAAGGGGCCGCTGGATCATGATTTTCGGCGACGCGATCTCAATTCCCCGGCCGTGAAGCGAGCCCAGCACTTCTTTGCATAGATTCGACCTCACGGTAACCAAGTTCTTCACGTCCGTCAGGAATCCGGACACGCGGTATGTGACCGCATAATTTCCGAGGTCCAATACCCGAACGAACGGCTCGTCGAGCTCGGCTTGTTTCGCGGCTTCGAGCAGCAGGTGTTCGATAACGGTGTGGTGGATGTCGTAGCCTAGCGACAAGGTTGTCGACACTAAAGTGCCGGACGTGCGAACGACCGTAACGGGGTTCGAGATCAAAAAGAGATTCGGCAAACTCGTTAGCTCACGGTCTTCGGTCTGGATTTCCGTATCCAACAGGGCCCGCTCCGTGACGCGTCCGAAGTGTCCCCCGACGCGGATAAAATCCCCCGTCCGGAAACTCCTCGTCGAACGGAGCATCAGACCGGCCATGGCGTTCGCCACGATCGTGGTGGACGACAGGGCAATGATTCCCGATGCGAGCAACCCCAGCACCGTCAAGAGCTCGTTACGTGTATTTGCAGACGTAGGCAGTGCGAGTATGGCGGCCGCGATCCCGATCAAAACCAGCCCGAAAAGAATGAGCTGGCGCGACAATCTGCGATCTTTGTCCAGCGCCAGGCTCCGGCGCAGCAAGAGCCAACGGGCCGCCGCCATGCCCAGGAATACGGCCAAAATGACGGCGAGAAATGGGCCGAACGAATTGAGTTTCTCGGTCGAATCGTCGAAAAACGGCATTTCCAGTCTCCCGCTTCGCGCCCATCTTACCGAAACGGTCTTCAATCTGAATGGGCCTTTTTGCCTTCCAATCCTGCAAGATTCGAAAGTAATATCCGGTATAGA
>DASXPC010000069.1:0-10425 GCA_036493815.1 Fimbriiglobus sp.
AGGAGAAGCCGACCGGCACGTTCACTTTCAAGCCGCCGGCCGGGAAGAAATACAGTCTCACCGAACTCGTCGACCTCATCAACGAAACCCTTTCACCCAAATTCGCACTCGTCCGGGGAGAGAAATCCTTCACCGTCATCCCCGCAGACGAGAGTGCGGACGATAGCCTGTTCCCCCGGGTCGAGGTCCGCGACCTTGGCAGTTACGGGAAGACGGAAATCGTCAGCGTCATCCTTTCATTGGGTCCCCTGAATTTGGACGATACGATTTCACAATTAAAAGCAATGTTGTCGTCATTCGGAAGGATCCATCCGCTCGGGAAAACCGCGATCATTATCTGTGACAAAACGAAGAACGTGAAACGCATCGTCGATGACGTAACAAACATCCCAGTCGATACCGCGAAACGAAAGTGACGAACGGTTGCGGATTTCCCTCTTGACACTCCTTAGACGCCGCGCCTATGATTGGGCGTAGTCAGGACGTCTAAGGAGTGCCCATGTCCGACCGACCGGCCGATGCGACCGATGCCGAACTGGCCGTTCTGCGGCACCTGTGGGACCACGGCACCCGGACCCGCCGCCAACTGACCGACGCGGTTTACCCCGGCGGCGGGCCGGCCCATTACACCACCGTGCAGAAACTGCTCGAACGGCTCGAAGCCAAGGGCCTCGTTGCCGCCGTGCCGGGCGAAGGCGTCCGCCGATTCTCCGCGGCGGTCGAGCGGGACGCGCTCATCCGCACCCGCCTTCGCGACGTGGCGGACAAGCTCTGCGACGGCTCGGTCGCCCCGCTGCTCATGAACCTCGTCGGCACCGGGACGGTCAGCGAGGCCGACCTGGCCGAACTGCGGGCACTCGTCCGCAAACTCTCCAAGCCGTCCCATAAGAAGGGGGGCTAGCCGTGGACGCAATCGTACCGGCGATGCTCGCGAATGCCCTGGTTGCGATCGGCCTCATGGCCGCGGCGTTCGGCGTCGCCGCCCTGCGTCGGCCCCGGGCCGCGCACGCCGCCTGGTTGGTGGTGCTCGTCAAGCTGATCGTGCCGCCGGTCGTGGTGATTCCCGTCGTTCTGGCGGCCCGGGCGGCGGTCGAACCGAAGTCGAAATTGCCGGTCGAGCCGGCCTATCCCGTGCTTCCCGCGGTCCCCGTGACCGAGCCGATTTCGGCACCGACCGGGGCGGATTGGATCGGTGATGCCGTTCGCGACGAGGCGACGCCGGCAGAGGAAGCGACGCCGGTTCCACCGATTTTTGCCGCGGCGGTCCCGGTTTCCGAGCCGGTGAATTACGGACGGGCCGCGTTTTTCGCCTGGCTTTTGGGGGCGTTGGCGTGGGTCGGCGTCGTTGCCTTGCGTGTGGTTCGATTCCGCCGATTCGTGGCCACGGCCACGCCGGCCGACGCGGAAACGGTGTTTCAAGCCCGCGACGTCGCCGCCCGGCTCGGCCTAATGCGGGTGCCCGAGGTTTCGTTCGTGGACGGCCCAGTGTCGCCGATGCTCTGGGCCGTGGTCGGCCGGCCGAGGATCTTACTCCCCCGCCGGCTCTGGAAGAATTTCGACCCCGACCACCGCGAAGCCGTGCTGGCTCACGAACTGGCCCACCTCGCCCGCGGCGACCACTGGACCCGGCGGTTCGAGTTGATGGTGCTGGCTCTTTATTGGTGGTGCCCGGTGGCGTGGGTGGCGGTGCGGGAACTTCGCCGGGCGGAAGAGGCGTGTTGCGACGCCCGGGTGCTGGCGGCGGTGCCCGGGCGGGCGGCGGCATATGCCGAGGCGTTGGTGGAAACGATTGCGTTCGTGAACCGGCCCGGGTGGGTGCCGCTGGCGTCCGGCGGCGCGGCCCGGGCTTCCGACCTCAAACGGAGGGTGACGATGATCTTGAATTCGACGAACGGTCCGCGGGCGACCCCGTGGCTCGTTCTGGCCGTCCTGATCGGGGGCCTGGCGGTGCTGCCGCTGGCCCCGGGGCTGGCGGACGAGCCGAAGCCGCCGCCGGCCGTGGCGGACGTGGACGACCCGCCGCCGGTGCCGCCGCCCCCGGCGGCCGTCGACCGGAGTCGCGCGGCCGACGAATTCCGACGTCACGGGATGCGGGACGAGGCCGACATGCTGCCGCCCGCCGCCCCACAAGTCGCCTGGACGACCCAACCGGACGCACGATCCGGCCAGGCGGACCTCCGGGACGAGGTCGAATTGCTCGAAGCCCAGTTGACCACCAAGCGGGCGCACGTCCGGGCGGCGGAGCGGGGGTTGAAATCGGCCGCCACGAGCTACGATCTGATCCGGAAAATGGCCCAGCAAGGGACCGTTTCCCAGGAAGAAGTCGGAAAGGCGGAGGCGACGCTCGGAAATGCGGAGTCCGAGCTGGAAATCCGCAAGGCGGAAATGGACGAGCATCAGGTTCGATTGAAGCAGGCGAAGCGGCGGTTGGCGGCCGGGAATTCGCCGGCTGCACGGACGACTCCCTCGGCGCTTCCCGCATCGAGCTTCGCCCCCTCTGCGATGCCGATCCAACCTCCGCTGGCGACCCCAGGGTTTGACCAGCGGAGCCGGAATGCCGATCTGGCCCGACCGGCGCCCGAACCGGTCCTGCGGCCGAGAAGTTCCAGCAGACCCGCAATCACTCCGGCGCCCGATGCGGCCCCGAGGGCGGGAAATACCATCCCGGCACCCGCCCCCGTCACGCGGATATTGCCGACACCGGCCGGTCGGGGAAGCGACGACGCTGCCGATCGGCGGGCAGTGCTGGGAAAGAAGCTGAACGATCTGATGGACCAATACGAAAGAAACCAGCGGGCGATTCAGCAAATGCAAAGGCAACAGGCCGATCTGAAAAAGATGCTGGACAAGTTGGCGGCCGAGGAGAAGAAGCGGGGGGATGACCTGCCGGTGCCGCGGCGTTAAGACGATATACAGGGGAATGAAACGATCAGGCTGCCGGGGTTATTCCCCAGCGGCCTTTTTTCGTCATGAATCGTACCGATTATTTGCGGTCGCCGGGCAGCTTGAGCGGAGAGGGAATGATGCCGGCCGGTTTGGTGGCCGGTTGTGCGGTCGGCGTCGCCGCTTCCGGCTTCGGAGTCGGGGCGGCGGCCACAATTGTCGGGAGTGCTGCGGGCGGTGGGAGGGTTGCAGTCGTAACGGCCGGTATTGGTGCCGGCGTCGCCTGGGCGGTCGCCGTGTCTTTGGGCAGAACGACGGCCGCCCCCTGGGTTCCACTGCCAGAAGATGAGGCGGTCTTGGACGGGAGAGTGATGGTCGGACCGGCCGGGGGAGTGATCGCCCAGTCGTAGTCCTTCGACAGTTCGAGTGCCAGCACGAAGCAACCGACCAGAATCGCGCCGAGTGACACCGCCAGCATGCCGGTGTAGATCGTGTTTTGGGGCGGGGCTTCGCGGGCCATGTCGGACTTCTCCCGGGACCTATTTCGTGGCGGCGGGCGGGGTGATGATGGCATTCACCTGGACGGAGGGTCCGGTGGTCTTGGCCGTGCCGAGCGCGTCGGTGTCGAGGTAAAAGAGCACGCCCCCGGCGAGGAGCAGCATCAGGGTGATGACGCCGAGGCCGACGTACGCGTCCGCCTTCAGCCCGGCCGGGGCGTCGTCGTTGTTGTAATCGTCGTCGTCGTCGTCGTTTCGTCGGCCCTTCTTTGCCACGATGCACCTCGCGGTCGAACGTTGCGGTTATCGCCCGGGCGATTGGATCTTCATGACCGTATCGCCCGACTTCGGCAGGGCGTCCCCTTTGGCCGTGGGGCCGTCCTTCGACTGGAACAGGCCCACGGACTTTTTCGGCTGCACTTCCGTAATCGTCAGCGAGCCGAGGTACATCGGCTTATCCCCGTACCGCACCACGTCGAGCACGGCCCCTTCCCGAACGTCGGCGTCGGCCCCGACGGAGATCGAAACGTATTCGCCGTTGACCCGGTCGACGGTTCCGCGGATCGACTCCGGCACCGGCACAACCCGGGCCCCACCAGGCCGGTTCCCGCCGGTCCGCAAGTCGCGGAGCTGATCGGCCTGGGTGATGAGCTGGTTCTGATACCGCTCGTTCTGCTTCTTGATCCCGTCCGCTTCCAGTTTGATGGACAGGGCGTTCGCCTCGGCGTTCTTCTGGGCGGTCAATGCGT
This sequence comes from Fimbriiglobus sp., assembly GCA_036493815.1. GTDB lineage: Bacteria > Planctomycetota > Planctomycetia > Gemmatales > Gemmataceae > DASXPC01. The sequence goes on from DASXPC010000069.1 coordinate 4,130, forward strand.
TGTCCCGCTGCTTTTCTGTTTCGGCCTGCTTGGTGAACAGGATGTCGTTTTGCTTGCCGGCCTGCGTGAGGTTGGCCTGCGCCAGAGCGGAGTCGGTCTTGTACTTGTTCAGCAGGGTGAGCAACTGCTGAATGTCCCCGTTCTGCTTCTGATTCGTCGTGTCCAGCGTGGCAATCTGCGCGGCGAGAGATTTCTTGTCTCCGGTTAAAATGGCGATCTGCCCGGCGTAGGCCTTGGCCTGCTTATCCATTTCGGCCCGGGCCTCGTTAGCCGCCGTAGCGGCTTCCTGGGCGGATTTCCGATATTTCTCGGCCTCCGTTTTCCAGTTGGTGCGGGCGACGTGCCCCGACACGACCAGCCCGCACCAGACGAGGCTGAGGAGGAGAACGAAGATGGCCAGTATCTTGCCCAGCGCCGTCATGCCAAATCCTCCCGCCGAGGGTGTCCGCGCGTGCGAGTTATTTCCCGGCCAGGCGGGCCATGACGGCCGAGACCTGGTCTTTCCGTTTTTTCAGCGTCCGCAACTGCGAATCCCAGTCGGTTCGACGGTCCGACAGGTATTCGTATTCGTTCTTCAGTTGGACGAGAATGTCTTTCTGTTTGGCGATTTTCGCGTCCAGGACGTCCATGTCGAGCGCCAGTGCCTTGAATTCGTTCCGCCGTTGTTCGCTTTGCGTCAGAAACCCGTCGCTGTCGCGGATCGACTTGGCGAGGTCCTGCTGAACCGAATCGAGGCCGCGCACCGGCTTTTTGTCCACACCGAGAACCGGTTCGCCCGGGGCGTTGACGTCGATCAGGGCGGACTTGGGCAGATAGACGAACGTCTTGAACGCACCGTTGCGGGCTTCGCCGAGCTTGACGGCAAACTTACCGGCTCGATACTCCCGAATGAGCTCGGCGTCCGAGGCGGCCGCGGACGAACGGGCGTACCCGGTCTGGGCGTATTTGATGGCGTCGGACAGCTTTTCGACCTTCCACTGCAACCGTTCGATATTGTCGGTGTCGTCGGCGTAGGGGTCTTCGTTCCCTTTCGTGACGTCGGCCGGCTTCTGGGCGTAGTCGGGTCGGTTGAACGCGGCCGAAGCCGCCCAGCTCAGCAGGCCGACGGATGCGAGCAGGTTGAAGAACACCAGGGCTTTGGCGATTGGGGTTAGCATGGTCGGTCACCGCCCCTTGTTGCGCTGTTGTTCGACCGCGTTCAGGTCGGCTTCGAGCTTGAGGATTTCGTCGAGCAGTTGACCCACGGTCCGTTGCGAATTGTGGACGGCGGATTCCAGCGCCGCATTGGCCGCGGACTGCGTCGCCACTTCTTTCGACAGATCCTCGAAAATCTTAACGCTCTTGTCCTTCGACGATTTCTTCATGTTCAGTAATTCGCTGTCTTTCTGTTGCTGAACGTCGAGCTCGTTCTTGATTTCTTCCTGCCGGGAGAGCAACAGCGATCGCTGGATCGACAGCTTCGTGAGCAGTTGGTACTGGGCCACGAAGGTGGCCTGATCGTCCTCGTACCGCCGGGCGACCCGGTTGGCAATGTCCTGGAAAACCAGGTCCTGTTCGGAAATGGCTTTCAGGTAGGTCCGCAGGCCGACGACGAGGGCGACCCGTTTCTGCCAGCCGTCATCGGTCGGTTCGAGACTGGTCAGGAAGTGGGCGACCCGGCTCCGCACGACGGAATCGGCCCCGGGGGTGGTGACGTCGGCGGCGATTTTCGAAAAGATTTGCAGAGCCTTCCCGGCGTTCTCGCCGTTCGGATTTTTGGCCAACTCCCGGGCGGCGTCGCGGTCGTCGGCATTCCGGGCGAGGTAGACGAGGATACCCGGCGTAAACGTCCTTCGCCCGCCGGGGTTCGCAAACGAACCGGCCAGGAAAGCCAGCTTTTCCCTTGGGGTGTTCATCCCGCCGACCGCAGCGTTCACCTGCTGGACGACCCGGTTCACTTCCGCGAATTGGGTCGTTACCGGGTCGCCGGTGGCGCCGAATCGGGCTCCTCCGGGAGCGTCCAGGTAAGTTTGGAGGACTTTGACGGGAATGCCGTCGATCGGGACGCCGTTTGCGGTCTCAATATGAATATCAACGGAGTCGCCGGAAATTTTGGCCCCGTCAACAGGCAGGCCGTGCAGGGCGAGGTAGTACCGGGCGACGGCGGCGTTGATATCCCGGCGTTTGGCGCGGTCTTCCAGCGCGTAATAGGTCAACCCGACCGCAGCCAGGAGATTGACGATCAGAAGGCCGATGCCCCACTTGTTCATTGCAGGCCGGCTCCGGTCGGGCGTCCGTTGGCGGAATTCGGGGCGTTCGGCCCTGGGAAGGGCCGGTCACGTACGATTCTGACGGACGGCACCGACAATGACAAGCGATTTGACGGCGCAAACCGCGGGAGTTCGGGGGACGGGGTCGGCGCGACCGGTACTGCCGGCGGGATGGACCGCGAGCGCCGTGACCGGCCCGTCCGTCTCAAATCGTCCAAATCGGGATTCGGCCGACGGGAATTCTCCGACACGGCCGAAAGCTCTTACCAGTATTTTAGCAACTTTCGCACGAACGTGACCTATAAGACTTGGTAGGCTCAGTGGGGATAAGTTGGCGCTGCCGATAATGTTAAGAATGCGCCCCGATACCTTCTTGCCGGAGACTGCGACGGATGCCCCGGGAATTGCCCAGCCCAACCGCCCGTACGATCGGCTCGTACGAGTTAATCGAAAAAATCGCCGAAGGCGGCATGGGGGCCGTGTTCAAGGCCCGCAACCGGACCTCCGGGCAGATTGTAGCCATCAAGATCATACCGGCGGAAACCGCCCGCAACCTGACACTCCTCAAGCGATTCGAGCAGGAGTTTAAAGCCGCACGATTGCTCAACCACCCCAATGTGGTGAAAGCCCTCGACTACAGCGGGTCCGGCCCCACCCCTTTTCTGGTCATGGAATTCGTCGACGGGGAATCCCTCGGCCAACGGGTCGAACGGGACGGGGCGATTCCGGAAGAAGAGGCCGTTTCTTACATTTCCCAGGTCTGCGACGGGCTGCACCGAGCCCACAAACAGGGTCTAATCCACCGGGACGTCAAGCCCGACAACATTCTGGTAACTGCCGACGGCGTCGCCAAGCTGACCGACCTCGGACTGGTAAAGGAAGTGGAAGGGGAACAAAACCTGACCCGCACGGGCCGGGGGCTGGGCACGCCCCACTTCATGGCCCCGGAACAGTTTCGAGACGCAAAAAACGCGGACGTGAAGTGCGACGTCTATTCGCTCGGCGCAACGTTATACATGATCCTGACCGGCCAGGTTCCGTTTCAGAACACGAGCCCGCTCGATTGCTGGATGAAGAAAAGGAACAACGAATTCCCCCCCCCGCGTGAGGTGGTGGAGACGATTTCCAAGCGGGTGGACTGGGCGGTTCGTCGGGCGATGAGTTCCGACCCGGCTACCCGACCGGCTACGTGCCGGGAATTCATGGAAGACCTCTCCGGCCACGCGTGGCGGACGAGCAGCCCCACCGACACCATATTTCCGTACGGGGCCGGTCCGACTCCGGAAACCGATTTGTGGTACCTGGCCTACCGCGACGCCGACGGCAAGCAACGGACGGTAAAGGGGTCGACCGAAAGCGTACGAAAGAATTTTCTGGACGGGGCTCTCGGCGAAGAGACGGCGATCATCGTCAGCCGGCTCAAATCCGGGCCGTTCAATCAGTTGAAATCGGTACCGGAATTTCGCGACCTGGTCATCGTGCCGGGAGTTGTTGGGAATGCTCCTTCGGGGAAGTCGGGTCCACCCACGACTACGCCGACACCGAACGCGGCTCGCGGGCAAACTGTTCGCCTGGCCGAGACCTCAACCCGTTCGAAGGCCGGCGACCCGAACGCCGAAATTCCGACGGAGCCATACCGCGTCGTGCCCGTCGTCGCCAAGAAAAAAGCCTCTTCCGTGCTGATGCCGTCCCCGGAGTTGCCGGTGCTGGCTACCCTCGTGCGGAAAGAGGAACCGGCGCCCCTTGTTTGGCCGTGGGTGGTAGCAGTCGTCGTTTTCTTGGCCGCGGTCGTCGGCTTCGTATTCGTCTGGACCCGCTAGACCGCTAATCCTCTTCACCCTCGCCGTCCCAGTCCGCTTTCATGACTTCCCGTAGCAGGACCGTGGCATAGCTGCCGGCCGGCAGGGTAAATGACAAGCGGAGGCCATCCGCTTCCCAGGCGGCGGCGAGGTCGTCGATGTAGACGATCGTATGCCGGCGGGTGCCCGAGACGAGTTTGCCGAACCCGGTGAACGAGGCGGGGCCGAGGCCGAAATCGCGAAGGACCCCGGCCTCCCGTTCCGCCGCCAATCCCGCTGCCGCGAACGTCCGCGACCCGAACATCGGCCCGCCGGGCGCCGTCTCCTTCGCGTCGAACCGGGCTTGCTCGGCGGGAATATCCTCGGCGACGAACAGACCTCCGAACGGCCACTTCATCATGACGTCGCCGGGCAGCACCGTTCGCAAAAGTCCATCGCCGTGCCGCCGGGCGAGATACTCGTTGAACATCAGCGATTGTGCCGCCGAGAGGGCAAATTTGAACAGGAACGGTCGGATGCGCTTCGGTTGTTTCCCGGCCAGGCACTGAAATCCCAGGTCGGCCGTGGACCCTTCCCGCCCGAACCGCTGCGGGCCGTAATAATTCGGCATGCCTTGCGTCCGAATCCGGTCGATCACCCTCAGCGAAGCCGATTCGTGTTTCCGGTCCGCCCCGCGGATCAGGATGCGAAACTTATTTCCGCGAAGGTGCCCCGGTTTCAGCTTGTTCTCGTGCCGGGACACTTTCAAAACGGCGATCCCGTCGCCTGCCAATTTCGAGAGATTGGGTTCGCACTCCTTCGGCACGGACACCCACTGCCGGGACACCGCGTGCCGGTCTTTCAACCCCGCCGTGCCGATCGCCCCCGCGTGCACTCCCAGCCGTTGCGCGACGGTGCGGGTAAAGTACTCCGACCCGACGCCGCGCTTTTCGATCCACAAAAAGAGGTGGTCGCCGTTGCCCGAAGGTTCGTACGAGGGAATTTCCTCGACCTCGAAGTCGTCCGGCTTCGACTTGATCCGCCCGCCGACGCCGGGCAGGTCGGAGGTAAGCAGCGGCGGCGACATGGCGGGGTGGTGCATCTACTTGCTTTACGGAAATAGGATGTCGCGGTTGACAAGTTCGCAAAATGCGAATATCATTGCTTTATTACCTTCCCAAGTATGGGGAAATTTCAATGAGTGCGTTACTCATTGGGTTGCCATGGATGGCTGCTGTTCTGCCAGTAGGGCAAACCAATGCACGTCCTTTCAAAGGCGAAGCTTCGGGATTTTTGGAATAAGCATCCACGATCCCGGTCTCCCCTGGAAAACTGGTTCGACTTTGCGGGCGACGCGGAGTGGGAAGATTTCAACGATGTGAAGCTCACGTTTCCCCATGCCGACCGATACGGGAAGTTTGTGATCTTCGACATTGGCGGGAACAAGTACCGCCTCATTGTGGCGATCCACTACAACCGCCGAAAAGTCTATGTCCGACACGTGTTGACGCATGCGGAATACGACATCGGCAAATGGAAGAACGAATAACGATGGCACGGAAAACGGGCGGCACCATCCTCGGATCGGTCTACGGAAAGGGTCAGGATCGTTACCTAGACCTAATCTTGCAGTTTCCACTTCGCCCGATCCGATCCGACGAGGAGCTCGATGATGCGATTCGGGTGATCGATTCCCTGATCGATCAAAATACACTAATGGATGCTGAGCAGGATTACCTAGATGTGCTAGGGGATTTGGTCGAAGCGTACGAAACGGAGACGATTCCAAGCAAGCCGGCCACGGATGCGGAGAGACTTCAGTTCCTGATCGAGATCAAGGGAGTAACTCAAGCCGAGGTTGCCAAAGAGGCCGGCATCGCCGTTTCCACCGTCTCAGAAGTACTCTCGGGCAAACGGAAGCTGAACCGCCGGCAGATCGGTAAGTTGGCCAAGTACTTCCACGTCGGGCCGGGTGTGTTTTCGTTCGGCGAATAGTATTCGAAATCATTCCACTTTGCACTTCTTGACACGCTTTCAATCGCCGTGTTTGATGACGGCCACTCTATTTCACTCACACGAGGTTCCTATGCCCCGCGACGACGACGATTACGAGGACCGGCCGAGGAAGCGGAGGCGCCGGGACGATGAGGAAGATGAAGACGATCGGCCTCGAAGCCGACGGCGGGACGAAGACGATGAGGAAGAAGACCGCCCCCGGCGTGGGCGGGACGAAGACGACGTTTTTGACGATGAGGAGGAAGACGACCGT
>DASXPC010000070.1:0-8295 GCA_036493815.1 Fimbriiglobus sp.
CCCGCCAACCCGTCCGCACCCGCACCCGGACAGAATTCGTCGAAATAACGCCGCTCGTCCGGGCGGAGATCGCGAAAAGTGGTGTTGTGGAGGGTATTTGCGTCGTCTATTGCCCCCATACCACCGCCGCTGTTACGATCCAGGAAAACGCCGATCCGGACGTGGTCCACGACCTTCTACTCTGGTTGAACCGCCACATTCCCAAAGACGTTCCCGGGTTCCGCCACGCGGAGGGCAATAGCGATGCGCACCTGAAAGCCAGCCTCGTCGGCCCGAGCGTGACGGTCATCATCGAAAAGGGCGAACCGGTCCTCGGCACATGGCAGGGCATCTACTTCTGCGAATTCGACGGGCCGCGGGAACGGAACGTATACATTCGGACACAAAATTAGCATTTCGTTTCCGTCCGTTAGCGCGTCAGATTACTCCTCGGTCGGTTCGCCCCGTCCTCCGGTTGACACGTCCCCGTCGGTCGGGATAAGGTGCCAGTGGAAGATTCCTTTCCGGGCGGACGGATTTCGCGGGGCCGTATGCAACTGATTGTGCCCGACGTGCTGGCGGAAGCCAAGGGCCTCTCGGCCGGGGCGGCGGGGTTCGGGCTGTTGCTCGGCATACTCCTCTGGCTGTTCGGCTGGCGGTGGCACCGCTTCTGGGTCGTATTCGGCGTCACCCTCGCGGCCGGGCTGGTGGGGTTGAACGCCGGGCAGGCGGCCGGGGGTCAGGTGCTGGCCGTGGGTGTCTTGCTCGCCGTCGCGGCCGGGATGCTCGCCCTCGAGCTGGCCCGGGTGCTGGCGTTCGTGGCCGGGGGCGTGGCCGCCTGGGTCGCGATCCAGACCATGCTGCCGGGGGCTCGGGAGTTGTGGGCCGTCTTCCTTGCCGGCGGCCTGTTGGGCCTATTGCTCTACCGATTCTGGGCGATGTTGCTCACGAGTTTTGCCGGGGCCGTGCTCGCGGGGCATGCCGGGCTTGCCCTGAGCCACTCGCTGTCGGGAATCGATGCCGTCGCGTTCGCGGCGACGAATTCCGCCGCCCTCACCGGGGCGGTGTTGGTCGCGGCCCTCGTCGGCGTTTTCGTCCAGCACCGCATTAGTCTTCTCGACGTCGCCGACCCGACCGAGGAAGAGGAGCGGAAAAAGAAGAAGAAGAAGAAGCGCAGGGACGACGACGATGACGACGAGGAAGACGACGAACCGAAACAGTTCTGGCGGCGGGCCGTGGCGTAGGTCGCGGCCGCGGCGATACAACAATTTCCCATGCACGCCCACATTTCCACCCTCCGCGGCATCGTACCGCCACTGGTGACGCCACTCGTCGATCCAGACACGCTCGACGGGGACGGTGTGGACCGCCTCGTGGATCACGTCGTCGGCACCGGGGTGGCCGGACTGTTCGTCCTCGGCACGACGGGGGAAGGCCCGAACCTCAGTTATCAAATCCGCCACGCGATGATCGAGCGGACAGTCGCAGCAGTACGCGGCCGGGTGCCGGTGCTGGTTGGGATCACAGACTCTTCGTTTTCGGAGTCGGTGTCGCTCGCGCGGTCGGCAGCGGCGTACGGGGCTGCGGCCGTGGTCGCCGCCCCCCCGTACTACCACAAGCCGACGCCGACAGAATTGATGGCATGGGTGCGGGCACTGCACGACCGGTCGCCCCTGCCGATCTTCCTTTACAACATGCCCGCCCACACCCGCACCTGGTTCGACTTTGAAACTCTGAAAGCCGCGATGCAACTCGACGAAGTGATCGGCTTCAAAGACTCAGGCGGCGACCTCGCCTACTTCGACGCGGTCTTGAAACTGAAGAATGAACACCGCCCCGAGTGGCGGACGTTCGTCGGCCCCGAACACCTCACCGCGGCCGCCACCGGCTTGGGAGGTGACGGCGGCGTCAACGGTGGAGCCAATCTCTTTCCGCGCCTCTTCGTCAAACTCTTCCAGGCCGCGGACCGACACGATGCGGACGAGGTGGACCGGTTGCAGAAGTATGTAGCAACGCTTGGTGCGATCTACGCGCAAGGCGACGGCGAATCTTCCGTCGTCCGCGGCTTGAAGTGTGCGCTCGCCTGTGCTGGCCTCTGTTCGGAAGCCACCGCGATTCCGTGGTCACCACTCGGCCCCCCCGAGCGAGTACGGATTCAGCGGGTGGTCGAAGATATCAAGAGCGAATGGGATTGCTCATGATGGTCTGCTCAAACTTAGGCTGAGTTCAGGATTGACATGAATGAAGGCGGCGAATTTTTCGTAGAAAGTGGAAAGAGGCCCTTGATCGAATTTGGCCGCGTACCCCAACGATTGCATACCAACACCAAATCCGTGAGGATTCCCGATGCGATACTTGACCGTGGCGGCGATGTACGTGGCTTTGATCGGCCCGGCTACGGCGCAGGATGCGGCGCCAATTTCATTTCAGCTCACGGTGGACAAGGCCGCGTTGGCCGAGCCGTTCAGCGGGCGGGTGTTCGTGACGTTTACGCGGAACGAGCAACGGCCGGTACTGCGGAGTCTCAACTGGAACAACCCGGAGCAAACGTTCGCACTCGACGTGAAGGACTGGAAGCCGGGCACGCCGATGACGCTCGGCTCGAACGTGAAAGCATTCCCGAAGGCGATGGCGGACCTCGCGGCCGGCCGGTACTACGTGCAGGCCGTGATCGACCGCGACCTCGGCGGGATCAGTGCCTTCTCGTCGCCGGGCAACATTTATTCGAAAGCGAAGCGAATCGAGTTCGATCCGAAGAAACACGAAGTCGTCTCCTTGACCCTGGACCAGACGGTCGAGCCGGCCCGGTTCCGGGAGACGGAGAACGTGAAACTGGTGGACATTCCGAGCAAACTGTTGAGCGATTTCTTCGGTAAACCGATGCGGATGCGGGCGGGGGTGGCGCTGCCGGCGTCGTATGTGAATGAGCCGGAGAAGAAGTACCCTGTGGTGTATGAGATTACTGGTTTCGGCGGGGACCACAACGCGGCCCACGGGGCGACGAGCCGGACGACCCTCGACGGTACGGACGTGATCTGGGTGGTGCTCGACGCCAACTGCCGGCTCGGCCACGACGTCTTTGCCGATTCCGCCAATAACGGCCCCGTCGGCACGGCACTCGTGAAGGAAATGATCCCGTACGTCGAAAAGACCTACCGCGGCATCGGCAAACCCTCGGCCCGACTCGTCACCGGACACTCCTCCGGCGGCTGGTCCAGCCTCTGGCTTCAGGTCGCCTACCCCGACACCTTCGGCGGCTGCTGGTCCACCTCTCCCGACCCCGTCGACTTCCGCGACTTCCAGCGGATTAACATCTACGAGCCCGGGATGAATTACTTCACCGACGCGAACGGGAAAATCCGGGAACTCTCCCGAGCGGGTCGCCGCGGCACGGCACTGACGTTTCAGAAGTTCTCTGCGATGGACGACCAGACGGGTCGTGGCGGCCAACTCACGTCGTTCGAAGCCGTCTTCTCTCCCAAGGGTGCGGACGGGAAACCGATGAAACTCTGGGATCGCAAAACCGGGGCCATCGACACGGCCGTGGCGAAAGCGTGGGAGAAATATGACATCCGGCTCAAGCTGGACCGGGAATGGAAGACACTCGGGCCGAAACTCGCGGGCAAACTACACGTCTGGTGCGGCGACATCGACACGTACTACCTCGACGGTGCGGTGCGGTTGCTGAAGAAACAACTGGCCGACCTCGGCAGCGACGCGGTCGTCGAAATGTTCCCCGGCAAGAATCACGGCCTCGTGGACCGAACGCTTCGTACGCGAATGAGCCGGGAAATGGCGGAAACGTTGAAGAAGGGGACGTGAAGTTGCCCGCGTGTCGATGGCGTCCTACGCTTCGACACCTCGGGGGAACGAACGTGCCGTTCGCTGCAGGCCGATTGCTTTCGGTGATCTGTGGTCTGTTCGGCCCTGTGGGTGACTTCGTGCTGCCGAAGGCGGACGGAACGGCGGTCCGGTTGTCGGAATACGCCGCCGGCCGGCCATTAGTGGTCGTCTTCCTCGGCACCGGCTGTCCTCTCGCCGCCCGATACGCCCCCGTGCTGGACGATTTCGACAAACGATTCACCGGCCGGGTGGCCGTGATTGGCGTCCTTTCGAACGAGGGAGAAACTCCCGACGACGTTTCGGTATTCACCCGGCACCATCGGTTCCGCAACCCGATCCTGTTCGACTTCGGTGCGACCGTTGCGGATCGGCTCGGGGCCGCTCGAACGCCGGAAGTCGTGCTGCTCGATGCGGCCCGGCGCGTCCGGTATCGGGGAAGGATCGACGACCGATATGCGGTGGGGGATAAAGACAGGGGACAGGCTACGCGAGAAGACCTGGCCGAGGCGATCTCGGAAGTGCTGGCGGGCCGGCCGGTCACTGTTCCGGTCACACGCGTTTCGGGCTGCCCGATCTGCCGGCCTTCTCCGCGGCGCGAAACAACGCGGACGTACGTCCGAAACGTGGCGGCCGTCATCGATTCCCGATGCGCCGGCTGCCACAGGCCGGGCGGGATCGGGCCCTTTTCGTTAACCGATTTCGCCGAGACGAAGGCCAAAGCCGCATCGATCGCAGAAGTTCTGGCCGACGGGCGAATGCCGCCGTGGCACGCATCGTCCGCGTACGGAAAGTTCCGGAACGACCCTCGGCTATCACTGAAAGAAAAACAGTCGATCCTGGATTGGGTCGCGGCCGGTTGCCCGGAAGGCGATCCGAAAGACCGCCCAACCCCGCCGGCCGTTCCCACCGGATGGGCGATCGGAACTCCGGATCGGGTGCTGACCTTTCCCGAGGCGTACGACATCCCGGCGACGGGTGAAGTGCCGTACCGGCACGTGTTCCTCGATCCGGGATTTCGAACCGACGTGTGGGTGAAGGCCATCGAATTCCGGGCCGGAAACCGGAGTGTGGTCCACCACTGTAACGTGTTCCTGCACCCGCCGGATCAGCCTGAAACCGACAGCGCGTTCGAAACCGGCGCGCTCGGGTCGAGCAACCTGCTCGCTTATACCCCGGGATGCGGGCCGGGGCGGTTTGCCGACGGATGGGCGAAGCGGATCCCGGCCGGCTGGAAACTCCACTTCGTCATTCACTATACTACGACCGGGACCCCACAAAAGGACCGGTCGGAACTCGGATTTGTCTTCGCCCGTCCGGATTCCGTGCGGAAGGAGGTGGCGACGAAACTGATCCTCACGGAAGACTTCGTCCTCCCTCCCGGTTCGACGCGGCGGGTCGAGCAAACCTGGACGACCGATAGGGATTTGCTCGCTCTGGCCTACTTCCCGCACATGCACTTGCGGGGGAAATCGTTCCGCTATGTGGCCGAATACCCGGACGGGACTGCGGAAATTCTCTTAGATGTGCCGGATTACGACTTCCACTGGCAGCACCGGTACGAGCTGGTCGAACCGAAACGGCTGCCTGTCGGGACGGTCATTCGTTGCTCCGCGGTATTCGACAACTCGTCGAACAATCCCGCCAATCCCGACCCGACCGGGACGGTGCGTCCGGGGCCGCGGAGTACGGACGAAATGTTCAACGGGTACATCGACGTGGTGGACGCGCACGAGGACCTGGTGGCCGACCGGGAATCGGCCGCGGTCCGCCGCCACTGGTCGATCGCCGGTTTGTTGGCCGCAGTCGCCGGGCTCGGAATGTTCGGATTGCGAATGGTTTCGAGGCGACGTCCGCTTCGTTAAGCCGTCGCGGGCTGGGATTCGACGTAGGCCTTCAATGCTGCAACGTCCCGTTTCATGCACCGGATCATGGTGCCCTTCATCAGCCAACCCAACGGAGCCATGAGCTTGGCGAAAAAAGTTTGCGGTTGAGTGACTAATGTGCAATCGACTCGGGTGCCTCCCTTCTCCGGGACGAATTGAAAAGTGGAAGTGAACGCGACACCGCTCGAAATGGCGGAGAGTTCGTACGCGAGAGGCGGCCGATAGGCCGTAACTTCCATCGTCTCGGTCGCTTCCTTACCGAACATTTTGCGCGTCTCCTTGAACCGTGTTCCCTTCTTGACGGGCCCGGGGGTCAGCATTTCGACTTTGAGTATTTCAGGAATGCGCCCGGCGACGTTGGGGAAATCCGCGAAGGCGGCGAACGTGGCCGACTGGGGTGCCGTCACGTGTTCGGAAAAGGCTATCGGCTTCATGGTCGGGCCCGAAGGGCGGCTCAGGCAAACCGTTCGCCCGTGTCGTCGTGGAACAGGTCGCTCACGGATTCGTTTCCGTGGATTCGCTTGATCGCGCTGGCCAACAGGTCCGCAACGGGAATCACGTGTATGTTCGGCAACCGCTTTTCCGGGGAAAGCGGAACACTGTCGGTAAAGGCGACCGCGTCGACCGGGGCGGACCGTAGCCGTTCCACAGCCTGCCCGGCGAGGACGCCGTGGGTCGCGCAGACATAGACGTGCTGGGCCCCGTTGTTCCGGGCGACCTGTGCCGCCCCAACGATCGTCCCCGCGGTGGTGATCATGTCGTCGAAGATCACCACGGTCTTTCCTTCCACCGTGGCTCCGATCAGGTGGTGATGTTTCACGTCCGTCGCCGTCGTACGCCGCTTGTCCACCACGGAGATTTTCCCGCCGACCCGTTTCTGGTAAACGAGGGCCTTCTTGATGCTCCCCTCGTCCGGGCTGAGGACGACGAGGTCGTCCCGCGGAAAGCCGAGCGAATTGACGTACTTTGAAATCTCCTTGACCGCGTAGAGGTGGTCGACCGGGATGTCGAAGAACCCCTGAATCTGGGCGGCGTGGAGGTCGAGGCAGAGAACCCGATTCGCACCGGCCCGGGTGAGCAGATCGGCGACGAGCTTGGCGCTGATCGGCACGCGGCTGGTGTCCTTGCGGTCTTGCCGGGCGTAGCCGTAGTAGGGCAATACGGCCGTGATTCGAGCCGGGCTTGCGCGCTTGAATGCGTCGAGAATCACCAGCAATTCCATCAGGTTTTGGTTGACCGGGCTGCACGTGGGTTGAACGACGAACACGTCCCGGCCGCGAACGTCTTCGTCGATACGTACCGACGTTTCGGTATCGGGGAAGTCGGAAACGAGCAATCGGCCGAGAGGCACGCCGAGGCTGCGGGCAATCCCCGACGCGAGGCTGGGGTTCGCCCGGCCGCTGAAGATTTTCAGTTTGTGGTTGTTGCCCGACCCGATCACTGCGACCCCCCGGGAGGTTGTACGGTCGGATAAGGAGGGGCTGCCGACCTGGACCGTCATTATGGGCGCGGAAAGGAGTCGGGTCAATTCACCGGTGCGAAACCGCGGCGCAAGATTTTTTTACGCCGCAAGTCCGCGCCGGCGGCACACCTGGGGCGAGTGCGAAAAATCCGAGAAGTATCTTGTTGCCACCCGGGCGCCGTCGCGCTAAGATTCGGCCCATCCCACGGAGCGGGACGAATCGGCACGGAGGCCGCGGCCTCATCCCGGTTCGACATGTCCGCGGGATTCATTCTGCCCGAAGACGTACGCGATCACCTGGCCCTGGCACTCGTGCCGGGGTTGGGTCCGCGTCGCACCGAAGCCTGCCTGGCCCATTTCGGGTCGGCCCGGGCTGTGTTGAATGCGACGGCCGACCAGTTCCGCGCCGTTCCACTCGTCGGCGACGCTCTGGCGGCGCAATTCGCCTTGGCCGTCCGAACGGTCGACGTGTCCGGCGAAATCCTCTTGTTGGAAAAATTCGGGGTTCGACCAGTCCCTTTCGCTTCGCCGGATTACCCCGCACGGCTCAAGACCATTCCCGGGCCGCCCGGCCTCCTGTACTTCAAGAACGACCTTCGACCGGAAGACGCGAACGCGGTCGGCATCGTCGGGTCCCGAACCTGCACCGCCTACGGGAAACGAACCGCGGCCCTGCTTGCGGGCGGCTTGGCGCGCGCGGGCTGGACGGTGATCTCCGGTTTGGCCCGGGGAATCGACGGGGCGGCACACCGCGGGGCGCTCGATGCCGGCGGCCGGACCATCGCTGTACTCGCCGGTGGGCTTTCCCGAATTTATCCACCCGAACATGCCGACCTCGCGGAGGAAGTGGCGGCCCACGGCGCCCTGATTTCCGAAACCCCCATGGCCGGCGAACCGCTTCCCGGCATGTTCCCGGCCCGGAATCGGATCATCAGCGGGTTGTCGCGGGCGGTGGTCATCGTCGAAGCCAACGCTCGCAGCGGCGCACTCATTACCGCTACGCACGCTCTCGAGCAGGGCCGCGAGGTATTTGCCGTTCCCGGACCGGTCGACAGTCCTGCCAGTGCGGGTTGCCTGGAACTCATTCGCAAAGGGGCCCGGCTGGTCCGTAGCGTGGACGATATTTTG
>DASXPC010000071.1:0-2818 GCA_036493815.1 Fimbriiglobus sp.
CGCCCGCACCGCAATGGCCCTGAACGACCCCGCCGTTACTGCACTGGTAGAAAAACTTTGGGGCAAAATTACGCCCGCCACGCCCGGCGAAAAACTGGCTCGAATCAATTCGCTGAACGCCGCTCTGGGCCGACTTGGCAATCCGAATATGGGGAACGGGAAGGCTCTTTTCACCCAACACTGTGCTGCCTGTCACACGATGCACGGCGAAGGCGGCAAGGTCGGTCCGGACCTGACGACGGCCGACCGCAAGAACCGGAAATACATGCTCACGCAAATCGTCGATCCGTCGTCATACATACGTCCGGAATACGTGCAGCATGCCATCACCACGAAGGACGGACGGAAACTTGTCGGTCTGGTGCCGGAATCGAGCGCCGAGGGGATTACGGTCCTCAATGTTGTCGACAATAAGCCCGTGAAGACTGTCGTTCTCCATACGCAGATCGACGACGTTAAGCCGTTGCCGACGTCGCTGATGCCGGAAAAACTGCTCGACGTTCTCAGCGACGAGCAGGTGCGGGACTTGCTCGGCTACCTCGCGGCGGATCCGCCGAAAAAGTGAGGTCCGGCCTTTCGACTCGTCTATTTTCAACACGATGTCTTGAGGTATCGGCGTGACCCGCTCGTCCGTTCTGGTTCTCGTTTTCACCCTCATGCCTTCGGCATCCCGCGGTGGCGATCGGCCGGTCGCCGACTTGTTCCCTGCCGAAACATTCGCCTACGCCGAGGCGGCGGACTTTCCGAAACTCGCCCACGTGCTCGCCGCGTGGGTGAAAGGAACGACTCTCGCGGATGGTGTGGCCGCCCAGCACGACCGTCGCGACGCGATTAAAGATCACAAGTTCATTTCCGCGCAGGCGGACCTGGCCCGGTTCGGGCTGATCGCGTCCCCGGAATTTCTCGCCGATTTCGGCCGGGTCCGTGGGGTCGGGGTCGCGTTCACCGGGTTCAACGAGAAACGCGAACCGCGGTTGGTGATGGCAGTACTTCTCGGCGACAGTACGGCTCTCTCGCTTTTCGCCCGCATGATTCTTACGGTCGACCCGGACGTGCGGCGGATCGCAAGTGTCGAAGGCGTGCCGGTCTGTCAGTACCGGCCGTTCGGTGGGCCGAGTTACGGGCCTGACGGGCAAATTCGTCCGATGAACGCGAGCAAACTGGCCGAAGGCACGTTCGAACCGACCTTCGCTTTTACGCCGGGACTGTTCGTTATCGGATCGGACCGGTCGGCGGTCGCGGATGTCGTCCGCCGCTATCTCGGTAAGGAATCGACCCCGTCACTCGCATCGTCTGCGGACTTTCAAAACGGCAGACAGTTGAAGGGCGAGTTGGTTCTATTCGCCCGGCCGGCAAAAATCATTTCCCGGCTCGACGCCGCCAATCACTCCATCCCCGGCTTTCAAGACCCGGACTGGCTGGCGATACTGAAACTCGCGGGGAACCCCAGGGCGATACCAACGGTGTCGGGCGCGATACTATTGAAACCGGACGGGTGGTCGTTGGAGGTCACGGCTTCAATTGCCCCCGGAGAACGAAGTCCACTTCTTGAATGCCTTACCGGTACCCCGATAACCGGGCCCACGGCGTTGTCGGCTGCGATGGCGTTGGACAGTTCGTTTACGATGCCGCCCGCACCCGCTGGCGCGGCTGCATTATTCAATCTGGCCGACGCCGTCGGAAAGGCGATTGGATGTCTCGGTCCGTTACCGAGCGAACGCTACGCGGGTGTGCCGGATGTACGTTCGTTAATCGGCGCCGTCCAAAGGGTGCGCATGGAATGGCCCATGGCGAAGGGCCAGTCAGCACCGCTGCCCGTCGTCGTACTCGAATGCGAATCGGCAACCTCATCGGCGAGGTGGACGGCGGCTGTACCGTTGCTCGTTCAGAAAACACTTCGCTCCCAGGCCGCCACGTCGCCGGTTACGGAATCCATCGGCGGTATCTCGGTCTCGACTCTGACCACTGGCGATTCGGGGCTGGGCCATGTTTATTATGCTGTGAAGGGCTCGCACGTTGCTGCAGGGTTCGATCGCTCCGCCTTGCTCGTCGCCCTAAATCGCGAATCTCAGCCCGGTCAAACGAAAGCCGTTGCGGCCGTATCTGTTAGTGTTCTTGCTCTTTTCGAACGACTCGGCTCTCCCGCGACGTCTCCATTCCCAACGCTTGGCATCGCTGCCCTGATCGGCCCCGGCCCACATTCGTTACCAGTAGACCCGCACGTCACGCTGAAGGACGTTTTTGCCCCGATGCCTCCGATTTCGGCCTCCGTCAATCGAGCGGGAGGGAAACTCCTCGTCCGGATCGAACAATCCCAATGGGATGCGGTCCGGGTTGGCGTTATCAATACCGCGGTGAACTGGTGGGAGCGATTCCTCACCGACACCCGTCAACCGCAGAACCAATTTCTGCCCCGGGGCTTGATGTTCGATCGGTGAAGTCCGACAACTGAGGTTGCGACTCGGGGATTTGACGCATAAGATTGAGTCCGGAGGAACCGTTATGCGGCGGTCGATTCGTCTTTTAGGCCAGATTCCACTTTTGCGGCTTATTGCCATGCCGCTTCAGTTCCCCGGCTGAAATCAGCCACCCGCAAACTTCCCGCGGCCCCGGAACTGAGGACGTTCCGGGGCCGCTTGCGTTAGACCAGAATTTTTACCACAGAGGGCATGAAGAACACGGAGAAGAACAAGAGATGCCTGCGAAAACCGCCATTGCGAGTTTGAGGTCAATTATTTTGACTATGTTGTTGGCTGTTTGTTCTTCTCGGTGAAATCTGCGTTCTTTGTTGTGAATACTCTGGTGAGGAGACGGAGTC
>DASXPC010000072.1:0-2737 GCA_036493815.1 Fimbriiglobus sp.
TGTGTCCGTTCGGCCGAGAACAGGTCGAGGGTTCCGAGGACCGTTGACCGGCCGGGCTATCGGGCGTCGTTGGGCAGAAGGGTGGCGAGTTGATCGGACGGAGTGATCGGCAGGCGGGTGAGCGCGTCTTTCAGGTAGACCCAGGGGTTCACCCCCCGGAGTTCGCACGTCGCGGTGAGGGAGCACAGGGTGGCGAGGGTGCGGCCGCCGCGGTCGGAGCCGAAGAAGAGGAAATTCTTGCGGCCCAGGCAGAACGGCTGTGTCCGTTCGGCCGAGTACAGGTCGTGGGTCGCGAGGACTGTGTGTCCGTTCGGCCGAGAACAGGTCGAGGGTTCCGAGGACCGTTGACCGGCCGGGCTATCGGGCGTCGTTGGGCAGAAGGGTGGCGAGTTGATCGGACGGAGTGATTGTTCCGAACCAAATTGTGGTCGCATTTGTAGCCGAATTCGGACTGTAAGGATTCGGTGGTGATTATGAGAGGTTTCCCGAATTCCGGAGAATTTTGGAGAGGGCATGCGCGATGCTCCTGGCAACGCCGACGGCAGTCCCGTGTCGATGCGACGCGGCCGGCGAAGGTCACGTCGTCGTTTTGTTCCGGGGTCGGCGGGCCTGATACTGGTTCAGCCAGCGTTCGAGGAGGGCGACGGCGGAGCGGAAGTCGTGGCCGAGGACACGCAGCAGGTCGATGTTGTTGAGGTTTTGGCGGCAGGCGAAGCAGTGGGCGAGGTTGTTGTTCGGGTTGACGTAGGCGAGCATTTCGCCGCAGTGGGGGCAGAGGAAGGTGAAGCGGCCGTCGCGGATTTTGGAGGGCGGCCCTTCGCGGCCGAGGGCGGCGATGGTCACCGCCATCGGCAGGTCGTTGCGGATTCGCCGCAGGAGGTCGCCGGGGATCATCGATTCGCTCAGTAGTCGGTGAGATCGGCGTCCTTCTGCCAGTGCGGCTGCATCAGGACGCGGTTGACGGTGTCGATGTCGATGGTGCGTTTGGCGGAACGGACGGCTTCGATGAGGCAGCCGACGCCGAGGTTGCGGACTTTCCGCAGAACGCCGTCGGCGGAGCGGACGACGAGGTCGATGGCGGCCGGGGAGAAGGTGTTGTGGCCGAGGCCGGCCCGGTCGAGTTCGCGGAGGAGGAACTCTTTCATGGCGTCGGGGCCGAGCCGTTTGGTGATGGCCGAGTAGGTGACGCGGCTCTTGATGTCCTGGTTGACGCCGAGGTCGAGGTCGGCGAGCAGGCTGGTCCGGCCGATCAGGATGAGGTTGTGGTTTTTGGGGAAGTCCTCGAACAACAGTCGGAGCCGGCGGAGGTTGGCCAGGTCCATGAGGTGGGCGTCGTCGAGTATCGTGGTCAGCTATTCGGCGATGAAGTCCCGCAGGGTCGGGGAATGGATTGCGTTCCTACTCGGAGCGTGACACCGAGTGGCAAAATGCTTCCAGCCGCGGGAAGGCGTTCGTGGCCCGTCCGTCGCCGACAGTCATTTGGCCGTAACGCCTTCATTCCCTTCAACTTGCAACTTGGTTCCAGCGTCGGGAAATGCTTCCAGCGACCACTCCCACGGGTGCTGGAAGAATAATCCGGGCGGCTACTCCCCCACCTCGTCGAACACTTTTTCGAACCGCGGGGCGACTTCGCGGAAGACGTCGGCGAGGGCGGGGTCGAAGTGGCCGGGAGATTCGTCGAGCATCATTCGGACGGTGCGGTCGTGGGGATAGGCGGGTTTGTAGACGCGGGAGCCGCGGAGGGCGTCGTAGACGTCGGCGAGGGCGACGATGCGGGCGGCGAGGGGGATGGATTCGCCGCCGAGGTGGTCGGGGTAGCCGGTACCGTCCCAGCGTTCGTGGTGGCTGCGGGCGATGTCGATGCCCATCTGGAAGAAGCCGGTGGCGAAGCGGTATTTGCGGGCGACGGCGGCGAGGGTGTCCGCCCCGTAGACGGTATGCCGTTCCATCTGGCTGCGTTCGGACGGGGTCAGCGATCCGGGTTTATGGAGGATGTGGTCCGGCACGCCGACCTTTCCGATGTCGTGCAGCGGGGCCGAGTCTTCCAGCATCCGCACGAAGCCGTCGTCGATCCGGTGGGCGAACCCCGGCCGGGATGCAGCAGTCTGGCTGAGGATTCGGCAGTAATGCCGGACCCGCAGCAGGTGGGGGCCGGTCTCGGTCGATCGGCGTTCGACCAGCTTGGCCATGGCCAGGACGAGGGCCCCGCGGGCGTCGAGCAGTTCGCCGTCTTTCGCCGAGAGGTTCGATTCGAGCTCGGCGTTCACGGCGTTCAGGTCGCGGTTGAGAACCTCGGCCCGGTCTTGGGCGGCTTTGAGGCGGAGGGCGGCCTGAACGCGGGCGCGGAGCTGAATGAGGCTGAACGGCTTGGTCAGAAAGTCGTCGGCCCCGGCGAGGAGGATGCGGGAAAGGTCGTCGCCGGTGGCCCGGCCGGAAAGCATGATGACTTTGAGATACGGGGCCGGCGGGTGGCGGCGGAGTTCCCGCATCACCTCTTCGCCGTTCATCCCGGGCAGATCGACGTCGAGCAAGATCAGGTCGTATAGGTTTTCACCGGTTTCCCGCAAAGCGTCGGGCCCGGTGCCCACTTCGGTGACGGCCACCCCTTCGTTGGAAAGTGCCAGCCGGCAGACCCGCCGGACCTCCGGCTGATCGTCGACGATCAGCACCCGCCGGAGCCCGACCGGCGGCGGTGTTTCAGAGGGGGAAGCGACCAGCATGAGCAAGGTCCAACCAT
>DASXPC010000073.1:0-8386 GCA_036493815.1 Fimbriiglobus sp.
GCCAACAACAGCCGAACAACGGCTTGGGCCTCCGGCGGCCACGACGCCATCATCTCGTCCGTGACGACGATCCCCATGCCCAATCGTCGCCGAACGACAGAAAAAGCGCAAGATCAATTTGACGGGCTGTGAACGGTTACCGAATGGGCTTACCCGCTCAGTCCGGTCTTTGACCTTTGCCACAGCGACGAATTTCGCATCATCTTGAACACGTGTTACGTGTTCGCGGGTTCGGCCTTCCCTTCCACCCCTACGACCCGCCATTTCGGCGTGACCATCCCCCCATTTTTCCACGCTTTGCGTTGCCGGAGACGGCACGACCCGAATATCCTTCGCCTATTACCCGCTCTCCGCCCGTAATCCATCGGTCGACATGCACCGTCAGCACCACCGGTGGTGGAGCCCGTCCCTACAGCGGGACATGGACTTGCTCGAATTCGGACACGCCGGCGCCAAGATCATTGCATTCCCGTCGTCGCGGGGCAGTTTTTTCGAGTGGGAAGATCAGGGAATGCCGAATGCCCTCCGGCACCAACTGGAGAACGGCTGGTTCCAGCTCATCTGCATCGACAGCGTGGACGGGGAAAGCTGGTACAACAAGCCCGCCCACCCCGGTGCCCGCGTCTGGAGACACGACCAATACGATCGGTACGTTTTCGATGAGGTGTTGCCGTTCACACAATGGCGGAATCCGCACCCCTTCGTCATTATGACCGGTGCGAGCTTCGGGGCGTATCACGCGCTCGACTTCGGCCTCCGCCACCCGGACCGGGTGAACCGCATCCTTGCCATGAGCGGCCTGTGCGACATCCGCCCGTTCGCCGACGGGTACTACAACGACCTCGTCTATTTCCACAACCCGGTGGATTTCATTCCCAACGAGCCCGACGGTTGGCGGTTGGATCACCTCCGCCGGCAGGATATCATCCTCGCCGTAGGGAACGGCGACCAACTCGTCCATCAGAACCGGGAACTGTCCGGCAAGCTCTGGGGCAAGGGCATCGGCAATGCACTACGGGAATGGGACGGGTTCGCACATTACTGGCCGGTGTGGCACAAAATGATCAACCTGTACATCGGCGGGCACGACTAAGCGGTGCCGCGACACCGGGAGAGAAACAGCCATGAAAAAAGTCGGCTTGTTGTGCGGCCGTGAGTGGTCCTGGCCGCCGAAGTTTTTGGACGAAGTCAACCGCCGGAATGCCGGGGTGACGGCGGAGCTGGTCAAACTCGGCGGCACCCGGATGGACGAAGAGAATCCGTACGCGGTGATTGTGGATCGCATTTCCCACGAGGTGCCGTATTATCGCAGTTATTTAAAGAAGGCCGTGCTGGACGGCTGCCACGTCATCAACAACCCGTTCATGTGGACCGCCGACGACAAATTCTTCGGCGCCGCCTTGTGCGTCAAGCTCGGCCTCGCCCACCCCAAAACGATCGTCCTGCCGAATAAAGATTACATCCCCGGCATCGTCAAGGACGAAAGCCTGCGAAACCTGCTCTACCCGCTCGACTGGCAGTATGTGGTTGACCAGATCGGCCTGCCGTGCATTCTCAAAGACGCCCACGGCGGCGGCTGGCGGGGCGTCTACGTCTGCCACACCAAAGACGAATTGATCCGCCATTACGACACGTCGGGATTATTGACGATGATCGCCCAGCAGTACATCACATGGGACCAATACGTCCGCTGCATGTGCCTGGGCCGGGGCGAAGTTCTGCCGATGCCGTACGACCCGGTAAACCGTCGGTACGTACCGGACGAAAACTACCTCTCCCCTGCACTCAATCAACGAATCGTGGATGACTCGCTGAAATTATGCAAAGCACTGGGGTACGACATGAATACCGTCGAATGGGCGGTCATGGGCGGAATACCCTACGCCATTGACTTCATGAACCCGGCCCCGGACATGGATATTAACAATTTAACGCCCAAGTACTTCGATTGGTGCGTGACTCACATGGCGAACTGGGCAATTCAGTTCACGGCGAAGCCGAAACCCCAGCTCGCTGACTTTCACTGGTCGACCTTATTTTAGTTACCGGTTCCAAGTTTCGCCGTTTCCGGGTAAAACGCTAGGCGGATACACGAATCCCGGAACCCGACCGATGTCCGACCCGATTGCCCGTTATCACGACCTGCTAGGCCGAGGTTCCCTGGCGGCCGACTCGCAGGGCCGGCTTGACTCCATTCAGAACACCCGCGAACTCCTGTTCGGCACCCGTCCCGTTTGCACCGTCCTCCGGCCGCGGTTTCTCACCGCTGCCCAGTACCGGTTCCTCATGAATCGGGTCGGCCTTCTCCTGCCGGCCTTTCAAGCCGTTTACGACCGCGGACTCGCCGACCCCGCGTTCCGCAAACAGTTCGGCCTGCACGGCTGGGAGGAAAACCTCCTCGCCATCGATCCCGGGTTTTCCTGTCCGAGCCCGACCAGCCGGTTCGATTCGTTCTTCGTCTCCGAATCCGAGTTGCGGTTCACCGAATACAACACCGAAACCCCCGCCGGGGCCGGGTATTCGGACGCGCTGGCGGAAATCTTCTACGGCCTGCCCGTCTTTCAGGAATTTCAGCAGCAATACCACGTCCTGCCGATCCCGGCGAAGCCGGGCATCCTTCATGCGTTGTTGGATTCCTTTTACACCTGGCAGGGGAATCGAAACACGCCGCCGCGGATCGCGATCCTCGACTGGCGGGAGGTCCCCACGTTCAGCGAATTCGTCCTCTTCTACGATTACTTCAAGGCGATGGGCGTCGAGGCCCGGATCATCGACCCGCGGGACCTAGAATTCGCCAACGGCAAACTAATGGCCGGTGATTACCACATCACCCTGATCTACAAACGCGTCCTCATCTCAGAATTGTTCGAGCGGTGCGGACTGGATAACCCGGTCGTCCGGGCGATCCGGGACCGGGCCGTCTGCATGGCCAACAGCTTCCGCTGCAAAATCCTGTTCAAGAAGGCGAGTTTCGCCGTGGTCGGCGACGAGCGGAATGCCGGGATGTTCACACCGGAACAGAACGAGGCGATTGCCGAACACATCCCCTGGACGCGGGTGGTGGAGGACCGCAAGACGACGATCGAAGGAAAAACGGAGGACCTGTTGTCGTACATCGCCGGAAATAAAGACCGACTCGTCCTGAAGCCGAACGACGATTACGGCGGGAAAGGGATCGTGCTCGGGTGGACGGTCGAACAAGGCGAGTGGGAAAAGGCCGTGAATACGGCCGTCGAATCGCCGTACGTCGTACAGCGTCGCGTTCGTCTGCCGTACGAACCATTCCCCAGCTACGAGAACGGAAAACTAGTCATCCTCGACCGAATGCTCGACACG
Source organism: Fimbriiglobus sp. (assembly GCA_036493815.1). Taxonomy (GTDB): domain Bacteria; phylum Planctomycetota; class Planctomycetia; order Gemmatales; family Gemmataceae; genus DASXPC01. The sequence goes on from DASXPC010000073.1 coordinate 3,337, forward strand.
AATCCTTACGTCGCGTTCGGCCAATACATGCACGGCTGCCTGACCCGGATTTCGACCGAAGCCCTGGTCAACGTGACTGCCGGTGGCGGGTCCACCGTGCCGACGTTCCTGATCGAACCGCGATAATATCGGTTGTTCGAATCCGGCTCCCGCAATCCGGAGCCATTCGAAACGGAAAACCCGGAGGCAAGATGCAAGCCCCGTCGCTGACCATCGGGATCGAAGAAGAATATCAGATTATCGACCCGAAGACGGGCGAGTTGAAATCTTACATCACGCAAATATTGGAAGACGGGAAGTTACTGTTGAAGGAACAGATCAAGGCGGAACTGCACCAGTCGATGGTGGAAGTGGGGACGGAAATCTGCCGGACCCCGGCCGAAGCGAAGCAGGAACTGCTCAAACTCCGCAAGGCGGTAATGGATCTGGCCGGCAATCACGGCCTCGTGATCGCTGCCGCAGGTACGCACCCGATCTCTTCGTGGGAAACCCAGGAAATTACGCCGTTCGAGCGGTACCTCGGCGTCAAGAACGACATGGCCGACCTCGCCCAACAACTGCTCATCTTCGGCACCCACGTTCACATCGGCATCGAAGACCGAGACTTCCTGATCGACGCCATGAACGTCGCCCGTTATTTCGTCCCGCACGTGCTCTGCCTGTCGACGTCGTCCCCGTTCTGGATTGGCCGGAACACGGGGTTGAAATCGTACCGGTCGATAATCTTCCGCCACTTCCCGCGGTCGGGCATCCCGCCCCGACTGGCCGACTGGGCCGAGTACGAGAGCATGCTGGAAACGATGGTCGCCACCCGGTGCATTCCGGACGGGTCGAAAATCTGGTACGACGTCCGGCCCAACCACCGATACCCCACCCTTGAATTCCGCGTGTGCGACGTTTGCACCCGTGTGGACGAATGCGTCTGCATCGCCGCCATCTTTCAGGCGATCATCGCCAAGCTCTGGAAGCTTAGGCGGGACAACATGACGTTCCGCGTCTATTCCTCCGCCCTGATTGAAGAGAACAAGTGGCGGGCGGTACGGTACGGGTTGGACGGGAACCTGCTCGACCTCGGCAAACAGGCCGAGGTCCCGGCCCGGGAATTGATCCACGAAATGATCGACTGGTTCCTTCGGGACGTGATCGACGAACTTGGGACGCGAAAGGAAATCGAATACGCGTATAAGATTCTAGAGGGCGGGTCGAGTGCCGACCGGCAACTGAAAACGTACGCCCGTACGGGTTCGGTGCGGGCGGTTGTAGACCAACTGGTCGCCGAGTCGAGGGAAGGAATCGAGTGATCCGCACGTTCGAACGGTCCGGGGTACGGTTCCAATACCCCGGAAACTGGTCGGTCGAGACCGAGGACACCGGCCTCGGATGGGCGGCGACGTTGACCAGTCCGGACACGGCCCTTTTGGTGGCGGCTCTTCGACCGGAAGCGGCCAGTCCTGCCGAGCTCGCCGCCGAAGCCTTAGCCGTCATGAAACTGGAGTACAGGGAACTCGACGCGGAACCGGCGGTGGAATCGATCGCCGGTCGGCCGGCGGTCGGGCACGACGTCGACTTCCTCACCCTCGACACGACCGCCGTCTGCCGGATCCGGGCCCTCGATGCCCCGGCCGGTCCGCTGCTGCTCCTATCGCAATGCACCCAATTCGACCGGGTCCGGCTCGACCCCGTGCTCCGGGCAGTGGTGGCGTCCCTTCAATTATCCGAGGCGTAGTTTGACCGACCCGTTCGCCGAAAAACGCGCCGCCATGCGGGAGGAGTTTTTCGCCAAGCTCTTCCTGCTCGGGGGGTGGATCGGCGGCACCGACACCTACAAGCGGACGATGTGGGCCGCCGTGCCGGAGATTGCGGTGCTGCCGGCGAGTTACGCGTTGACGTTTCGCAAAGGGCTTCCGGAACCGGGGGCGAATAATCGACTCGTCATGGCCGGGCACGAGGCGATGCTGGCGCAATGGTTCCACCGACCGTTGAAACGGGCGGACGTCGAACTCGCCCGCCAATGGTACGCGACCAGCTCGAAAACGAAAGCCTTTCCAGTCGAACTCTGGGACGCCATCCTTTCCTCCCAACTCGACGACGACATTCGTCTGCCGGTCGACATCTGGGGTTTCCCCGGCGGGCAGACGTTTTTGGCGGGTGTACCGTGCCTGGTATTCGAAGGGATGGGTGGAGCGGTGTCGTACCTGGAAGCGGCAATGTGCCGCTATTTCGTGCCGGTGATACAGGCGACGAAAGCCAGACTGATGAAACTCGTCACGTCGCGGGACGCCGAGTTCGGCCTCCGCAGTGCCCCGGTCGAAATGAACAACCTAATCCTGCTACTCGCCCGCTACGTCGGCGGCGGGGGTACGCTCACCAGCAACGACACGGCCGAGTTCCTCTATCCCGAACTGTTTCAAAGTGTCGGCACAGTCGGCCATGAGATGATGTGTGCGACCCAGTCACCCGACCGATCGCTCGCTGCCGCCGAGTACGAAATGATGGACCGGTACGTCACCCGGATGGGCTCCGCGTCTCTTCTATGCGACCTCGTTGACGCCGAGACGGTCGGCCTCGAAAACGCCTTGCGGGTCATTCGGGCCCATCCCGAAACCGACCGCGTAGGCGTGCGGGCGGACAGCGGAAATGTGCCGAAGCAGTGCGTCCTCTATTTCCAGGCGATGAAGGCGGCCGGGATCGAACCGCGGATGATCGTGTTCGAAGACGAAGTGACGCCGGATGCGGTCCGCGAGGTTTACGATACCTTCCGACGGGCGACGGGTGAAGAACCGACCATGCTCTTCCCCGGGGCAGGCGGGTACTGGTGGCGGCTCGTCCATCGCGATACCGTTTCCGCGGCATTCAAGCGCACCGCCACCGGACGGAACCCGAACATTAAGTTCTCCAACTCACCGGGGAAGGAGACACTGCCCGGATCCCTGCGCGTGTACGGCCGAGGCAACGTGATGGTTGTCGCCGACGCGGGTGAAACGATTGACGGCGAACCGCTGTTCGTAAAACTGGTGGACCAAGGCCGTATCGTTTACGGGGAACCGTTTCCGGATCAGGCCACCCGGGCGGATGCGACCTGGAACCGGTACCAGATATGGGAACCGTCTCCAAAAGTGGCCGAATACCTGGATCGGTTCCGAGCGATGCGGGAACGGGAAGTGGCGGGGGCGAAAAAACGATTGCAAGCATAGACTAAACCTATCGAGTCAGTCGTTGGCAAATCGGAGAGTTCATGCCCAGCCCTTCCTTTCTCCGCGTCGGCGTCGCCTGTCCCGAGTTACGGGTAGCCGACTGTCAATTCAACGCCGGGCGGATGCTCGACCTGTTGCGGGACGCCGGGGGGCAAGGGGTCGATCTCGTCGTTTTCCCGGAATGCGGGCTGACCGGATACACGTGCCACGATTTGTTTCACCAGCCGGCCTTGCAACGCTCGGCCGTTGCGGCGTTAGAGACCATTCTCGCAGCAGCGAGGGAAAATTTCGGCGGGGTCGCGGTGGTCGGGCTGCCGCTGGCGGCAAACGGGGCGGTGTTCAACTGTGCGGCCGTGATCGCCGGGGGCACGCTGCTCGGCGTCGTGCCGAAGAGCTACCTGCCGACGTACAAGGAGTTTTACGACGCCCGATATTTCGCCCCGGCTGCGGCCGCGACGGCGGATGACGTCTCCCTCGGCGGCCGAACCGTTCCGTTCGGGGCGGACCTCGTCTTCCCGTGTCTGAACCTGGACGGCTTCGTCCTCGGCGTGGAAATTTGCGAAGACCTTTGGATGCCGGTGCCGCCAAGTTCGCTACAGACTCTAGCCGGAGCGACAGTTCTCGCGAACCTTTCGGCGTCGAACGAAACGGTCGGTAAGGCGGCGTACCGTCGGTCGCTCGTCGCTCAGCAATCGGCCCGATGCCTCGCCGCATATGCCTATGCCTCGTGCGGCGTTGGAGAATCGACCACAGACCTCGTCTTTGGCGGTCATGGATTGATCGCGGAGAACGGTAGCGTGCTTGCCGAATCGCCCCGATTCGTCCGCGGGGAGGGAGTGCTCACCATCGCCGACGTGGACCTTCAACGGCTCGCCCATGAGCGGCAGACGACGACGAGCTTTACCGCAGGGCGAAATCAAAGCCCGCGATTCCGCGGGGTGCCGTTTATGCTCGAATTGTCGACAAAGGTGCCGGCACTGATCCGGTATGTGGACCCACACCCGTTCGTGCCGAGCGACGCGGCGACGCTGGCCGAACGGTGCGACGATGTGTTTTCCACCCAGGTGGCCGGTTTGGCCGGGCGCCTGTCGGCGATCGGCAAGCCCGCCGTCTCCATCGGCGTTTCCGGCGGACTCGATTCCACACTCGCCCTTCTGGTGGCGTGCAAGACTTTCGATTCCCTCGGCGAACCACGAACCAAGATCCGGGCAATGACGATGCCCGGGTTCGGCACGACGGGCCGCACGCTCGCCAACGCCCGAACACTGATGGGAGCTCTCGGCGTCACCTGGCTCGAAACCGATATCCGGCAAATGACGTTCGACCAGTTGAAGGCAATCGGCCACGCCCCGTTCGGGATTCCCCTCGCCGGCGAATCTGTCGAATCGCTCGGCACGAAGCTCCGCACACTCCCGGCGGATAACCGCTACGACCTAACATTCGAGAACGCCCAGGCCCGCGTCCGAACGAGTCTGCTCATGAACGCCGGGTTCGTCATCGGCACCGGCGACCTCTCGGAACTCGCCCTCGGCTGGTGTACGTACAACGCCGACCACATGAGCATGTACAACCCGAACGTCGGCATCCCGAAGACGCTGGTGAAGTTTCTCGTCCGCCGGGCGGCGGAAACTGAATTCGAAGGGGACGTCCGGCGAACGCTTCTCGACGTGGTCGCGACCGAGATTTCTCCGGAACTCCTCCCAGCTTCCGCCGACGGGGCAGCCCAGTCGACCGAGAGCACCATCGGGCCGTACGAATTGCACGACTTCTTCCTTTATCACGTTGTCCGTTTCGGCACTCCGCCGGAAACGGTCCTGTTCCTCGCCAGCCATGCGACGTTTGACAAGGCCTACGCC
>DASXPC010000074.1:0-6620 GCA_036493815.1 Fimbriiglobus sp.
CGAACACGACTCGCCGAAGGAACGGGTGAAGGTCATGGATTTCGGCCTGGCGAAACTGATCGAAGAGAACTCGAACCGCCGGGTCACCGACACGAACATCGACTTCGCGGTGGGGACGCCCGGGTACATCTGCCCGGAACAAGTCCGCGGGGAGCAAATGGACCACCGCGGGGATTTGTATTCCGTCGGCGTCATGTTGTACGAATTGATGACCGGTCGATTGCCGTTCGTCGGAGCGACGAGCATGGACGTGCTCCTGGCTCACGCCACGGAAGCCCCGCCGCCGTTTGCCGAACTCGGGCTCGACGGGATCATCCCCCGCCAGATTGAAGAATTGGTCCGCACTTGCCTGGGGAAAACTCCGGAAAGCCGGCCGCAATCGGCACGGGAGCTGTCGGAACGGTATCAGGCGGCGCTCGGTCGTCCGGTTACTCGCAACGATTTCTCGCCGGTCCGCACACCGGCCCCCCGCGGCGACTCGAACCTCGCCACCCGGCCCCAGATCGACCTCGCCGCTCAATCCGATGGCCGGGGCACAGTCGCCCTCGAAGACCCCGAAGTCGTCACGCTGACTCATTCCGAAACCGTGACCCGGGCCGACACGCGCACACCGATTCTCAGCCCGCTGTCCGCTATGGCAGCGGCTCCGGCGGCCACGACCGCCTCCCTCACGTTCCAGATGGAAGCCTGGATGCCCGAATCGGTCGCACTCATGAAACTTCGCGGGTTCTGCCACGACACCGACGGGGAAGTGCTCGAAAGTGGACCGGGTCACGTGCGGCTGCGGTTCGGCAAGCCGGCGAACAACGTCTCTACAGCATTCTCCTGGCTCGGCCTCACCCGACGCAACACACCCGTTAACGTCGACCTTCACCTAATCAAAGTCGACCCGACCAAAGAAAACCGGCTCGCCATCTCCATTCATTTCCGACCCGCCCAGCCAGGTCTTCTGTCCGACACCGAATGGCGGGACCGGTGTACCAAGCTTTTCGTCGAACTGCGGGCCTACCTGATGGGCGGGAAGTAAGCGAGTCTATCAGCCGCCCCGCCGGATCGAGAAGACGCGGGATGAGCCCGCTCACGAACCGGTTGGCTACAATTGGTTTATGGCCGACGAGCCACCCCCATTGAAAATAACCACCGGAACGGTCCCCGAGTTGGCCGCGTCGCCTACGGGCGTGCCTGCCGAGTCGACAGTCAGGTCGGACGGATCGCTCCCACACGTCGTTCCGGAAGCCCGGCCGCACGTTTCGGCCGAGGCCGTCCCGCAGGAATTATCTTCATCCGGCGAATATGCCGAGATCCGCGAAATCGGCCGGGGCGGTATGGGGGTTGTCTATCTTGCCAAGAACACCCTCATGGGGCGGTTCGAAGTCCTCAAGGTGGTGAACCGGGCTCGCCTCGCGGGGACCAGGACGGGCGACCGGTTCGTCCGCGAGATTCGCGTCGCGGCCGGACTCAAGCACCCGAATGTGGTGACCGCCTATTCCGCCCGCCGCCTCGGTGATCTGCTCGTCTTCGCAATGGAGTACGTCCCGGGGACGGACCTCGCCCAACTCGTCCGGCAACGCGGGCCGCTGCCGATCGCAGAAGCTTGCGAGTACGCATACCAGACGGCGTTAGGGCTACAACACGCCCACGATAAGGGCATGATCCACCGGGACATTAAGCCGTCCAATTTGATCCTGTCCCGCGATGGGAATCAATCGATCGTAAAAATTCTGGACTTCGGGCTGGCGAAGGGGGTAGGAGAAACTGCCGGGGACGAGGCTCTCACCGGCCAAGGGGTAATGCTCGGGACGCCGGGCTACGTCGCCCCGGAACAGATCCGCGACGGGGCGACCGCCGACGGGAGGAGCGACGTTTACTCTTTGGGCTGCACGCTTTACTACCTCCTCGCCGGCCGACCGCCGTTCGCCGGCAAGACCGTCTACGCGACCCTGAGTGCCCATCAGACCGCCGACCCGCCGAAGCTTTCGGTCGTCCGGCCCGACGTGCCCGACGGGTTAGTGCGGATCGTCTCCACGATGATGGCGAAAGACCCGGTGGTCCGCTATCCGACCCCGGGCGAAGCGGCGGCGGCGCTCGAACCGTTCGTCCGCCCCGGGCCGGCGCCCGTTCTCCCGACCCCTCGCCCCCGCCGCTGGCTGCACGTCGCGGTCGGGATTCTGGTCCTCGGCCTCGGATTGACCTGGGCCGGTGGGGTCTTCCACTCGACACCGAAACCTCCCACGACTCCCTCCCCGCCGACCACCAACCACTTCATCGGCACTTGGAAAATGGTCCGTACCACCGGCGACTTCCCGGCCGGAAACGTCATGGAACTCGATGTGGAGAACGATCACTTCGCCGTACACATCCGTACTGCCGACGGGGCCCGGACCTTCCTCTTCCGAGCCAAGTACGCCTTCGACGCCGACCGCTCCCACCTCACGTACGAAGCGGTGACGCCCGGCGTCGAGAAGAAAGAAGTCATGACTGTCACACGACTGACCGCGGACGAATTGCACTGGGTCGATTCGAAGGGGACGGTCGAGGAGTTCAAACGAATCCACTAAACCAGCACTTTTTCCACCACCGACCCCGCCACGTTTGTCAGCCGTTCGTCCCGGCCGTTGTGGCGGGTTGTCAACTTCAGGTGATCGAGACCCAGGAGGTGCAAAATCGTGGCGTGGAAGTCGTTGACGCTGATGGGGTCCTGGATTGCATTCAGGCCGAATTCGTCGGTTTCGCCGATGGTAGTGCCGCCTTTGGTTCCGCCGCCGGCGAACCACATGGTGTAGCCGAGCGGGTTGTGGTCGCGGCCTTTGCTCCCCTGACAATTCGGCGTGCGGCCGAACTCGCTGCACCAGACCACAAGCGTGTCCTTCAATAGCCCCGTGCGTTTGAGGTCGGTCAGGAGCGCGGCAATGGGCTTGTCGGTCAAGCCGCACATCTTTTCGTGGTTCTCGTTTACGTTGTCGTGGGCGTCCCATTGCATGTTGACCGGCCCGCCGCCGGAATAGACTGTCACGAACCGCACGCCCCGTTCGACCAGCCTTCGGGCGAGCAACAACCGGGTGCCGAAGTCGGCCGTACGTTTGTCGTCTACTCCGTAAAGGGTTTTGGTCTCCTTCGTTTCCCGGGTCAGGTCTACCGCCTCGGTGGCGTAAGTCTGCATTTGAAAGGCGAGTTCGTAACTGGCCGTGCGGGCATCGAGGTCGGTATCACCCGGTTTCGCGGTCATCCGATTGAGTTGTTTAACCAGATCGAACGTGCGGCGATTTTCCGAGTCGGAAATGCCCCTCGGGGGCTTGAGGTTCAAAACCGGGGCAGGGCCTTTGCGGAGCAGGGTGCCCTGGTACACGGCCGGCAGATACGCCGAGCCCCAACACGGGGCTCCACCTTCGAGAACGCCTTCTGGCTGGGGCATGACGCAATAGGCGGGAAGGTTTTCGTTTTCGGTGCCCAGGCCGTAGGTCACCCACGACCCGAGCGATGGATGACCCATGAGCGTCCGGCCGGTGTGCAGTTCGTACATGGCCGGGGCGTGGATCGTGTTCGTGCACCAGCACGACCGCAGGAAACAAATATCGTCGGCACAGGTGGCAAGGTGCGGCATCAGGTCGGAAATGTCCGCCCCGCTCTTGCCGTGCTTTTTCCATTTCCGCGTGCTGGCCAGGACCGTTTCACCGCCGGAAGTGAACTGGCTCTTCGGCCGACCGGTCCCTTCGGGCAACGGCTTGCCGTGCCACTTTTCCAGCGCCGGCTTCGGGTCGAACAGGTCCATCTGACTCGGCCCGCCCACCATATACAGGAAGATCACCCGCTTCGCCCGCGGGGCGAAGTGCGGCTGCTTCGGGGCGAGGGGATTCTTGGCCGATTCAACCGCCCGGACGTCGCGGGCCAGTAACCAGTTCAATGCGATGCCGCCCAAACCGCCCCCGGCGACGTGGAGGAAATCGCGGCGGGACTGACAAAATAAGTGCATGTCACCAGAATACCCGAGACCTCGCGCCGGGTGCAAGAACGCAATCCCAGTCGGGGTATCCTAAGCCACCGGTTCGGAGGGAATGCTATGAAAGTCCTGGCCATCGTTTTGCGGCTTCTCGTCGGGTTGCCGTTCGTCGTACTCGGCTTGGACTTTTTCCTGCACTTCCTCTCAATGCCGCAGCCCCAAATGCCCGAAGCGGCGCAGCAATTCGCCGGCGTCTTGATGTCGACAAACTACATGGTCGTCGTGAAAATCCTGGAAATCTCCGGGGGTGTATTACTGCTTTCAGGCCGATTCGCTCCACTCGGGCTCGTGCTTCTCGTACCCGTGACGGTCAACATTGCCTTGTGGGATGCGCTCATCGTCAAATACTCCGGCCCGCCCATCGGTACAGTCTTACTCGCTATGGAAGTCGTCCTGATCTGGCTGTACCGGCCCTACTTCGCCCCGCTGTTTACCGCGAACGCGAAAGTGGGTGGGGGTTGATTCCGGCATTCGAGACTTGCGGGCAGTACGTACCATGACGTCATGGAAGTGCTGACACCTGACCGCGTCCTCTTCGACGATCCCCACCTGCTCGTGGCGAACAAACCGGCCCCCCTTTTGACTCAGGCGCCTGAAGGGGTGCCGAGTTTGGAGGCGATGGTCAAAGCATTCGTCAAGGAAAAATATGCCAAACCGGCGGGGGTCTACCTCGGCATTCCTCACCGGCTCGACCGGCCCGTCTCCGGCGTCGTCTGCTTCGCCCGCAACACCAAGGCCGCCCAGCGGGTGCACGCCCAGTTTCAAAACCATCAGGTCCGCAAAGTTTATTGGGCAGCGGTTGAAGGGGACGTTCCCGGCGAGACCGGCGTGTGGGAAGACTGGATCCGCAAGGTGAAGGAAGAAGCCAAGGTCGTGAAAGTAACGGAAGGGGAACCCGGGGCCAAATTGGCGATGCTCGAATACCGCGTGTTGCAGCGGTTGGCGGACGGGGGAACGTTGATCGAATTCGCCCCGCTCACGGGTCGAATGCATCAACTCCGCGTGCAGGCCGCTTGGCGGGGGCATCCGGTTTTTGGCGACGTCATGTACGGCGGCGTCCGGGTTTTCGGGCCGAGTTGGGAGAAACCGCGGGACAAGGTGATTGCCCTCCATGCCCGGCAACTCACGCTGACCCACCCCTTCACCACGGACGCTCTCACATTCGTCGCCGAACTCCCTCCCTATTGGGATGCGATCGGCGTACGGGAAGTTGGGTAAATTGTGCGGGCGGAATATGCGTCCGAAATATGTAAAGCTGTGCCGGGTATGACGCGGGAAACGAGAAAACGAATGATCCGATGCCATGACGGGCCGCAGCACCGGGCTTGAGTAGCCGAAATTACCTCCAGCCGGACAGGACGCCGACCGGCGGCGGATTTCGCCTGCCCTCCCGCACTCCATCCGCAAGGACGCGACCCGATGATACTCGACGTGCTGTTTGCCGCCGGTCTCGCACTGGCCCAACCCCCCGCTCCTCTACCGCCTCCGGTATTCGTTCCGCAGCCGATGATCTCGGTTCCGGTGACAGTGCCGGGCGATCAGTCGCCGGCACCGGTGGCCCAGGCGGCACCGATGGGCCAGGCGGCACCGATCGCTCCGACCGTCCCCTGCGTCAATTGCGCGCCGGAAGCCCCCGTCGCTCCGAAATACCTCGCCGAACGACTGCTCGAAGGCACCCGGCTCGGCGACTTCTTTGCCGAACGCGGCATTCGCCTCTACGGCTGGACCGAAATGTCCTACACGTACGGCACGGCCGACCAGTCTAACGCACCGCAAAAGTTCGTCGACCGTGCCCGCGAGTTCCTCTTCAACCAGAACTATCTCGTCTTCGAAAAGCCGATCGACTTCTCCCGGAAGGAATTCCAGATCGGGTTCCGCAGCGACACGATTGCCCCGGGCTCCGACGCACGGTTCACGATCCCGCGCGGGTTGTTCGATTACCAGCTTGAGAAGGGCTACCTCTACCCGTTCGATAACACGCAGCAGTATGCGGAAATCTACATGCCGAACATCGGGGGGGAAGGAACGACGTTGAAGGTCGGCCGGTTCTACAATCCTGCCGGGTACGAGTCGATCATGGCGACCGTGACTCCGTTTCTCACCCGGTCGTATGACTTCCAATACAACGCGTTGACGTATACCGGGGTGCTGGCCACGACCTACCTCAGCGACAGCGTGTCGGTAAATTACGGGGCAACGTTCGGCAGCGACGTGTTCGTCGACACGGCGTCCCGGCTCACCTTCATCGGCGGACTGAAAATCGCCCCTGCAGGCGGCTGCTCAAGCCTCGCGATCAACGTCCAAGTTACCAACCCGAAATACGACACGAAGGAAGCGTTCGCCGATTACAACAGCTATAACGTTGTCTACACCCAGAAGCTTACCGATCGGCTGACCTACGCCATCGACGCGACAGCGTCCCATATGACCGAATTCCCGGGCACGACCGGGGCCGCGTGGTGGTACGGGGCGGCCCAGTATTTGAATTATGCCGTCACCGATTGCATGACCGGATTGGCCCGGGTCGAGGTATTCCAGGACGACAAGGGTGTCCGAACGGGGACGGCCGGCACGTACACCGACGTCACGGTCGGAGCACAGTGGAAACTGAACGACTCGATCT
>DASXPC010000075.1:0-18006 GCA_036493815.1 Fimbriiglobus sp.
CGTATTCGAAAGGGATGAAGCAACGGCTCGGCATCGCCCAGTCGATCTTTCACGACCCCGAAGTGATCTTCCTCGACGAGCCGACCGACGGCGTCGACCCGGCCGGGCGGCGGGAAATTCGCGACCTGATGGAAACGCTCAAAAAAGAAGGCCGCACCGTCTTCCTCAACTCCCACCTGCTCGGCGAAGTCGAACTGATCTGCGACCGCGTGGCGATCATGCAATCGGGCCAACTGGTCCGCCAGGGGACGGTCGGCGAACTGACCCGACAGGAAGGGCGGTTCGTGCTTGGCGTGGCCCCGAACCAGAAATTCCCGGCCGAGGACGTGAAGGCCCTCGGGCTCCAGGTGGAACACGTCGGCGAATTTTGGGAAGTCGTCGCCGGCGGCGGCGACGGCATCGATTCCGTAATCTCGCTGCTGCAAACGAAAGGTCTCCGCCTCCGCCACCTGGTGGAGAAAAAGGAGACGCTGGAAGACGTGTTCATGAAACTGGTGGACCAGTCCGACCCCGGCACCGACCGCCGCCGGGCCCGGGCGAGCCGGCCGGTGGTTCATCGGGGGGGCGACTAATGCGGAGTTTTCTGGCCATTTTGCGAGAATCCGTCCGCGAAGCGATGGATGCGAAGATCATTTACGTTTTGCTCGCGTTCTCCCTACTTTTGATCATCATCACCGGGAGTCTGTCTTTCTCGCCGGTCCCAGCCGAACAAGCCTTTCAAAGCATAACCGACCGGTTCGGCGTGGTATTCCCTGAGAAGGGAAAGAGCACGGTTCCGATTTTTACGCAGGGTTCGACATACAAGGTTTCGGACGTCAAGGACGTGGGCGAAGGGCAGTACTCGTTTCGACTCAACGTGAAGGCATCCGCGGGAGATAGCCTCAAGAATTTGATCCCCTTCATTGGTGAAAAAGCCACGGATGGATTAAGGGTCTCCGTCGCGAACTGGCTGAGACCTGCCGGAAAAAAAAGAACATTTAACCAGAAAAACGGCCCGGGGATGGAAGTCGCCGAACTTCAGGAAGTGTCACTTCAGGACCAAAAAGCTGTCACGGACGATGAACTCGTTGCGTTCATTCGCCATCAGTACGAAATCCATGCCGGGTTTTCGGATGTGACGGTTCGACGAGTCACGTCGGGCGTTAAAGAACCTAATTACGTTTTCGATGTAGATGTAAAATCGGGGTCTGGCGTCAAGGGCTGGCCGCACGGAGCAAAGATATTTTTCGGCGCGGTGAACATGTTCAATGAGACACCCCTTGGTCTCGTCCTTTGGATTATCGAAGACCGCATAGTGAACGGTTTCGGGGCTGGATTGACGCTACTTATTGGGATTATTGTTACTGGGTTCTTTATTCCGAATATGCTTCGCAAAGGGGCGCTCGACCTGCTCATTAATAAGCCAATCACGCGAACGGCTCTTCTTGTCTACAAGTACATTGGAGGACTATCGTTCATCCTCTTCCTAACCGCATTTACTGTCGGCGGCATGTGGCTAGTACTCGCCATTCGGACCGGGTTCTGGAACCCAACGTTTCTTTACTTGATACCCATCCTGACTTTTACCTTCGCCATTCTGTATGCATTTTCCACGCTGATCGCGGTCTTGACCCGGAGTGCTGTTGCCGCGATTTTACTTACATGTGGTTTTGCATTTTTCTTGTACGTGATCGGCAATGTCAAAACGTGGCTGGACGGCGTGCATAACGATCCGGGGAAGAAAGATGACGTTCCCGCCTGGGTGTATACGACGGTGGACATCATCCACGGCGGATTGCCGCGGTACAAGGACCTTGACCGGCTCACTACGAAGATGCTTTCGGAAAGTACTCTGACACCGCTCGAATCGTTCGCGTTAGCCGGCTCAAAAGCCGATTACCCAGACTGGGTACCGACGTTCGGCGTCTCCCTCGCCTTCATCGCCGTCTGCCTCGGCCTCGCCAGTTGGCGGTTCGTCACCCGGGACGGGTAAGATGTCCGATTCCTCTCCCACTCCCGACCCGCTCGTCGAGCGGCTGACGCGGCTCGAGCGACAACTGGCGACACTCGCGGACCGGCCGGCGCCGCTGTTGCTCACCCCGGCCGGGGACGAGCCGCCGGGGTTGTTTCACCCGCCCGCCGTCAGCCGGGCACTCATTCCCGTTGCCCCGCAAGTCGATCAAAATCCCTGGAGCTGGGCGGGCGTCGGCCAGACGCTCCGCCTGATCGTCCGCATGTATTTCGACCCGCGGTACCGCCTCAGCCGCCTGGCCCAGATCGGCGTCCCGGCCATCGTTCTGATCGTGATCCTCAACTATTCGTTCTGGAATTATCTCGTCGCGGTCCCGTTCCTTTCGCAGGTCATGGAGCGGCTCGCCCTCGCAGTGTTGGCCGTGGTGCTGTATAAATTGCTTGCGAAGGAAGCGGTGCGGTATAAAGCGGTACTGGATTATCTGGGAAGGTACGGGTGATGATCCGACTCGGCGTGAACATCGACCACGTGGCGACGGTGCGGCAGGCCCGGCGGGCGGCGGAACCGGACCCGGCGGCCGCGGCCGTGCTCGCTACCCTCGGCGGGGCCGACGGCATCACGATCCACCTCCGCGAAGACCGCCGGCACATTCAGGACCGGGACCTTCGCGTGCTCCGCGACACCGTGACGACTCGACTGAACCTCGAAATGGCCACGGCCGAGGAAATCGTGCAGATCGCCCTCGCCACCAAGCCCGACGAGGCGACGCTCGTCCCCGAGAAGCGGCAGGAACTGACGACCGAAGGCGGACTCGACGTTCGGGCTCACGTGGATGCGGTGCAAAAAACCGTCGCCCGGCTCAAAGACGCCGGGATTCTCGTCTCGCTCTTTATCGACCCGGAACTGGAACAGATTGAAGTGTCCAAGGCGGTCGGGGCCGACGCGATCGAATTTCAGACGGCGAGTTATTCGGAAGCGAGAGGTGCGAAGGTGGTCGAAGCGGAGTTGGTGAAACTTTCCACCGCCACCGCCCACGCCCGGCAGCGCGGCCTGCACGTCCACATGGGCCACGGACTGAATTACTGGAACGTGCAGGCGGTCTGCCGCATCCCCGGCGTGGAAGAATTGAATATCGGCCACTCGATCGTGTCCCGGGCCGTTCTGGTCGGCCTGGAACGGGCAGTGCGGGAAATGAAAGAAGCGATGCAGGAGCACTACCCGAACACGAAAAAACCATGACTCAGGAGGTGACGCACCCTAACGCTTTGCGAAGGGCGTGCCACCCGGGTTTCTCATGCGGCTATTCGCCCTATTCCTCTGCATCATGACCGGTGCCCTGTTCGCCGCGGACGGGCCGGCGCCCATTCCGAAAGACACGCTTCCCGCCGCCATCC
This sequence comes from Fimbriiglobus sp., assembly GCA_036493815.1. Taxonomy (GTDB): domain Bacteria; phylum Planctomycetota; class Planctomycetia; order Gemmatales; family Gemmataceae; genus DASXPC01. Next base: position 3,346 of record DASXPC010000075.1, read on the forward strand.
CGTTCGACCCGGCCCCATTGGGCCTGCCCCCGATTCCCGCGCCGAGCGACAACCCGCCGACACCGGAGAAGGTCGCCCTCGGCCGGAAGCTCTTCTTCGACCCGATCCTCTCGACCGACAACACCGTGGCGTGCGCGAGTTGCCACCACCCGGATAAGGCGTTCGGCGGCGGCGAGGCGACGTCCAAAGGCATTCGCGGACAGGCCACGAAACGGAAGGCCCCGTCGCTGGTTAACCGGGCGTACGGGTCGGCATTCTTCTGGGACGGCCGGGTGAAGTCGCTGGAAGAGCAGGCGTTGAAGCCGATCGAGGATCCGACCGAGATGGGGTCGAAACTGCCGGCCGTCCTCGCCCGGTTGAAAGCCGACGAGAAATATTCCGCGGCGTTCGGCAAGGCGTTCCCGGGCGAAGACGTTTCGGCCGCAACGCTCGCCAAGGCGATTGCATCGTTCGAACGCGCCCTGCTCCGCGGCAACGCCCCGGTCGACCGGTTCCAGAAAAAGGGGGAACGGTCGGCGCTTTCCGCCGAGGAAATTCACGGGTTCTGGCTGTTCGACTCGAAGGCCCGCTGCTGGCGGTGCCACGGCGGCGCGAACTTCACCGACGACTCGTTCCGGAACACGGGCGTTTCGTGGGGGAAGGACGCGGGCCGGGTCGCGGTGACGAAGGACGAGGCCGACCGGGGTAAATTCAAGATCCCCACGCTCCGCGGCATCGGCGTGTCGGGGCCGTTCATGCACGACGGCAGTTTGAAGACACTCGCGGACGTGGTCGACTTTTACAACCGCGGGGGCGGAGCGAATCCGAACCGCGACCCGGCACTCGCGCCGCTCGGCCTGACGGCCGAGGAGAAGCGGGCCCTGGTAGCGTTCCTGAAAACGCTCTGACCCGCCGGGAACCCGGTTGGCACTTGCACCGTCCTAAAAGTAAGGGTATCCTATCCCCATCCCACCGCGGGGCGAATCGCCGCCCTGCAAAACGTCCGTCCCGTTTTGTTCCGGAGCGCGTCTTATGCTGACTTTCACCGGTTCCCGGCAATCGTACTGCGATGGGTTTTCCCGCCGCAACTTCCTGAAGATCGGCGCGTTCGGCGCCGGTCTAACCCTGACCGACGTGCTGAGGGCGCAGGCGGCGGGCGGAAAGCCGGTGCCGAAGGCCCCGGGCAAGGCCGCGGTGATGATCTACCTGCCGGGCGGCCCGAGCCACATCGACACGTTCGACCCGAAGCCGGACGCCCCGGCCGAATTCCGCGGCGAATTCCACGCGATCCAGACGAAAATCCCCGGCGTGCAGTTGAGCGAGCATTTCACCCGCCTCGCCGCGATGGCCGACAAGCTCGCTGTGGTCCGATCGGTCATTGCCACGGAGGAACATTCCGACAGCTACGTGATGACCGGCTACCCGGAACGCGTCAATGCCGCGGCCGCCCAAGGGCAGCACCCGTCGTTCGGCTCGGTCCTGTCGAAACTCCGCGGCGGCACCTCCTCCGACATTCCCCCGTTCGTCAGCCTCCGCGGCATGAGCATGGGTACCGAACCCGGGTTCCTCGGCATCGCCCACCGCCCGTTCACCCCCGACGGCCCGGGACTGGCGAATCTTAAACTCGCCAACGGCGTGAACCAGGCCCAACTCGACGACCGCAAGTCACTCCTCGCCCGGTTCGACGACACCCGCCGCGACGCCGACGCCAGCGGGGCGATGGCCGGCATGGACGCGTTCGCCCAGCGGGCGTTCGACATGGTTGCCGGCGGGGCTGTCCGCAAAGCTCTCGACCTGAACAACGAAGACCCGCGGACGCGGGACCGGTACAAGGGCGTCGAGCATTTCCTCACCGCCCGCCGACTGATCGAGGCCGGGGTCGGTTGCGTCACCCTCTCCTACGGCGGTTGGGACACCCACGGCAGCAACTTTATCCAATTGAGGCAGCAGAACCCGAACCTCGACCGCGGAATTGCGAACCTGATCCAGGACCTGCACGACCGGGGCATGGGCGACGACGTGGTGACGGTGGTGTGGGGCGAGTTCGGACGGACGCCGAAGGTGAACGGCAGCGCCGGGCGCGACCACTGGGCGCCGGTGATGAGTGCCCTCGTGGCCGGGGGCGGGCTGAAGATGGGCCAGGCGGTTGGCACGTCGAGCACCCGCGGCGAATACCCGAAGGAACGGCCGGTGAAAGTCCCGGAACTGCTCGCCACCCTGTACCGGGCCGTCGGCGTCGATCCAGGCATGACATTCCCCAACAACACCGGCCGGCCGATGTACGTGCTCGACGAACGCGAAGGCGTAGCGGAATTGGGGTAACTAAAAATTTCAATCGCGTGGGTCTGCCGCGGCTTTGGCGGCGGCCCACTGCCGACCTACAATTTTAGATAAACCCCGGCCTTTCGCGGCCGGGCCTGTTTGGCAATTCGATCCGCTCCGCAATTCCTGCCTCCGTACCGATACACCTCACATTTTCGCTCAGCCACGCAAATTATGGCCTCGTTTGTTTTTCGCCACCAGCGATGGCAATTACGACAAGCCCGGCAAACTCTGCGGATTGCCGGATAGAGAGCGGGTGTATGAGTTGCAGACAGTTCGCTCAAAGAGTCCGGGTTCGAATTCGGAAAAAAGGTTGTACTTCCGAGGGTCGCCCCTTAGCATGTTTCTGGGGTTGGAAACCCCAGGGGTTTGCGGACAAACGGATTCGCCTGATTTCGCCCACGTCGCCCCGCACTGAAACCGTTCGTCCCGGCCCGTTTCGCCACGTCGAGGATCGCTTCAAGGAAGGAACGCGCACACATGACCGCGTCAGAAACACTATTTCCGATGAGCCCGGTCGAATTGTTGTCGGGCAGTCCGATTCCGGAACTGCGCCGCCTCGAAGTCACGGAGAACGACCGTGAAGTGGTGATCTCCGGGCAGGTGTCGAGTTTTTACATTAAGCAACTGGCCCAGGAATCGGTGCGGGTGGCGGTCGCCGGCCGCATGCTTCAGAATCGCGTCGTCGTGGGGCGGTAGACGTCGCCGTCACGGTGCAACTACGCCGGCCCGAGTATTCAGGGCTGCGCACAGTTCCGTATGGATTTTTCCGTTCGTCGCGATCAAGTCCGGCCGAAAGCAGTCGAACGGCCGACCGTCGGTCGTGGATAACGTACCGCCGGCCTCAGTCACAATCAGCGCTCCGGCCGCCAGGTCCCAGGGGTAGTTGTCGAACGCCCAGTATCCGTCGAACCGCCCCGCCGCCACGTAAGCCATATTCAACGCCGTGGACCCCGTGCGGCGAAGCCCTTGGGCGTGCTCCGATAGGGCGGTCCATGCGGCGAGGTTCGGCCGCATCTTGGCCCAATTCGCCGGAAAGCCGGTGGAGAGGAGGGCGTCACGGAGATGGGCCGTCGGGCTGACGCGGATCGGCCGGCCGTTCAGAAAAGCCCCCCGTCCGACCGCCGCGGCGAAGAGTTCGTTCTGCCGCGGGTCGGAAATGACGCCGACGACGATCGACCCTTCGACGACCAATCCGATACTGACGCAATACGCCGGCACGTCGTGAACGTAATTCGCCGTGCCGTCGAGCGGATCGACCACCCAGGTGGGCGGGGAACCGGGGGCGGGGCGGACCTCCTGCGGAGTTTTGCCCACGCACTCTTCTTCGCCCAGGAACCGATGGCCCGGGCACCGTCCGAGCAGCACGGCCTTTACCGCCGCCTGACTGGCATGATCCGCGTCGGTCACCAGATCGGCCCGGGCCTTTTCTTTCACCCCGAACCGCGACCGCCAGGATTCGAGCTCCGCCGCCCCGGCGGCCGCGGCCTCACACGCAGCGGCGAGAAAATGATTCAGGTCGGCGGCGGGGGTGGTCATCGTGAAATGATAACGGGAAAGCCCCGGCCCGTCCGGGCCGGGGCTTGTGAAAGCTAGTTTCTGTACCGCACGTCCACGGTTCCGTTGGGAAGGAACTGAATCCCGACCTCCCGCCGACCGAAATCGAATTCCAGACTGCGCCGGTTCACTTCGACCCGGGGCGATCCGTGCGGCAGGTCGAAACAGATCTCGACCGGTTGATGCGTGATCGGGTGGATTACCCATTCGCTATGCCTCCCGGCCGTGGGCCGGAAGCAGCGGGCGAACTCCTCGACCGACACGGCCGCCGGCCGGTGCGGCGGGGCCACGATCACAGCGTGACGGAGTGCCGGCACGAAGACGGGGTGGTGGTGGTCGTACGCGGGGCCAGCCTGCATCACGAGACCGGCGGTCAAGAGGAGCGAGTTCATGGCGGTCGTCCTTCGCGGGTTTCACCGGCGACTGGCCGGCTCATCCGGGGAACGACGTAGAAGGTGGCTTTTGCGCTTAAGGTTTGATGAGTGATGGCAACACTTCCGCCAACCGATCAATCTCCGCCTCCGTCGTGTAGAAGTGGCAACTGACTCGCATCAGCGTCCGGTCCGGGCGGAAGATGAGGGGGATTTCAATCCGCTCGGCCCAGAGTGCTTTTTTCAATTCCCAGATGTTGACCTCGTCCGGCAATCGAACCGCGACCATCGCCCCGCACAATCGCGGATCGGACGGTGTGGCGGGGGGCAAGCCAATCCGCTTCCGCGTGTACGCGATCAGTTCCGCAATCCGACCGCGAACCGCGTCCCAGCCGAGGCCGGCGAGAAAGTCGATCGCGTCGGGCACCACGAGCCACGGCGTCACGTCCCGGGTGCCTTCGAATTCCAGAAAGCGGGTGCGCGGGGTCGAACCGTACACGTCCTGGTCGTCCGGCCCGGCGGACGTTCCGCCATCGCCGATCGGGTATTTGTCGGCGTGGTAGCCCCAGCTTACGTGCAGCGGTTGCAGGCGGTCTTCGTTCCCGGGGCCGATGGCCAGGAATCCGGCCCCGCTCGGGGCAAGCAGCCACTTGTGCAGGTTTCCCGTGTAAAAGTCGGCCCCGACGTCGCTCACGTTCAGCGGAATCATGGCCGGGGCGTGAGCGCCGTCCACGACCGTGAGGATGCCCCGCTTCTTCGCCTCGGCACACAACTCCCTGGCGGGGAGGACGAGGCCCGTCGGCGAAAGAACGTGACTGAAAAAAAAGAGTCGCGTTTTGGCCGTCATGGCTTTCGTCGCGGCATCGACGATTTCGTTCGGATCGTCCGGAAGCGTCGGCAACGGGAACGTCCGAATGGTCAGCCCCAACCGCTGGGCCGCCCGTTCCCAGCACCAGATCATCGCCCCGTATTCGTGGTCGGTGAGGAGGATTTCGCCGGGGGAAGCCAGCCGGAGACTGGAAGCGATCAGGTTGATCGCGGCCGAGACGTTGGTGGTGAAAACGAGTCGTTGAGGGGTGGTACCGAGAAACGCGGCGGTGCGTTCCCGGGCGTGCCAGAGCAGCGGCGGCAGTTTCCGGAGGAAAAAGTCCGTCGGCCCCATCGCCAGTTCGCGGCGGAGCTCCGTCGCCCGGTCGAAAACGGGCCGCGGCACCGGGCCGAACGACCCGGTGTTCAACATCGTCACGGTCGGGTCGAGATGCACCCGTGCCCGCGCGGCGGCCCAGTCCGGGGTTTCGCGGGGCGGATTCACTTCGCCATCTCGAAACAAAGCAGATCCTTCTCGTCGCGAATCACCAGCCGGCCGTCGGATAGCGCCGGGTGTGCCCACGTCGGGCCGCAAACTTTTGTGCGTGCCAATTGTTTGAATTCCTTCTCGTCCGGTTGGAATAAGGTCAGGTATCCGTTGTCGTCGAGCATGAGAAGTTTGCCGTTGCCGGTTCGAATGACCGCCGCGTGAAAGTTGCCGACGTTCGGCTTCTCCCAGCGGACCTTGCCCGTGGCGAGTTCGACGCACCGCAGGGTGACCGACGGGGTGATCCCTTTCAGTACGCCGTTGAGCATATACAGATCGGACCCCACGGCCGTGGGTGTGGAAAAGTAGCAGTTCAATCCCCGCTTCGCCCAGACAACTTTTGCACTGTCTGCCGCGGGCTTCAGCAACACGCTGCCCAGCGTCACCGAACTGCAGACGAGTTCGTCTCCGACGGCGAGGGGGGCGGTGGCACTTTCGTTCGACGGGTCGCGGAAGGGGTGCTTCCAGAGGACCGCCCCGGTGGCCGGGTCGAACGCCCGGATGAACTGCTTGGTCAGAACGACGAGTTGTTCTTTGCCACCGAACTTCGCCAGCGTCGGCGAGGAATAGCTGGCCCCGTCGTCGGTGGCTTTCCAGGCGACCTTGCCGGTATTGCGGTCGAAGGCGACGACGCCCGCCCCCTTCCCGCCGACGTTGACGAACACTTTGCCGCCGCCGACGAGCGGGGAGCCGGAGACGCCGAAGAACAGGTTATCGACCTTGAATTCGCGGAGGGTGTCGACTTTCCATTTGAGGTCGCCGGTTTTCGCGTCCCAGCGGGCGAGAACGCCGGTGCCGCCGAGAGTAAACACGTCGTCGCCGACCACCGCCGGAGTGCCCCGCGGCCCGGCCCCGAACAGGGGGTCGAACGGGTCGCGGTCGTAGCTCTTCTCCCATTTCTTGTCGCCGGTCTTCAGATCGTAAGCGGCGAGGGCGTCCGCGGCTTTTTTCCCCGGTTGGTAGAAGGCGTAGACGAGTCCGTGGGCGACGACGGGCGAGCTATGGGCCGAGCCGACCGGTACTTTCCAGGCTGGCTTCAGTTCGCCGGTCCACGCGGAAACGGTCTCGGTCGAAGCGTTGTCCCGGGTCGGGCCGAGGAACTGCGGCCAGTCGGCGGCGGGGGCAGGTGGCGAAAGGGTGATTGCCAGAATCAGGCCGATTAGAAATCGAGACATGAACGAGACTCCGAAAAGGCAGCGGGGCCCGGCAACGACCGGGACTCACGATGATACCGCGAAGGTCATGACACCATTCAAGAAAACAACAACCGACTTGCGCTATCGCAGACTTGGAGTTTTCACATCTTAATCGCCCGAACCCGTGTGAGAATTTCTTCCACGGGGATCAGTTCCCCTTGCCCGGATCCGGGGCAGGCGTTGACCGTTCGCTGCCAGGCTTCCGGAGTTTCGACGTTGCTGCCCCAGAACGGCCAGGTGCGGCACTGGGCTGGGCGAACCGGGTAGACGGTACACCCCCGGTTCGCATCCCAGAAAACGCAGTCGTTGTTCGCCTTCTCCCGCAAACTGACTTTGCGCCGAACCCGCCGGGTGTAAACAAGCTCGAATTCCAGAGTGGGTTCGCCCCGGAACGCAGCGATCTTCTCGATTTCCTCGTCCGTGACCCAGACGAAACCCGGGGCACCGGTGCAACAGTGGCCGCAACGGGTGCAGGTAAACGGCAAGCCGCCCTTGTACCACGGCTCGGGTTCTTCGACGGGGTCCGGCACGGTCACGCCCTCGGCGGCATCGGTTCGACCCATTCGTAGGATCGGTAAATCGGGCAATCGATTGCCCACGGCTTGAACTGCGACCAGTAGTGAATCAGCCGGACGTCGTACCCGTCCGCCCGGGCCGTCCACCGCCCGTCCGTCCCTGCGACCGTCGTCATCCCGGCACAACTGTTCCAGGCCGGGCCGATCCGCGGGTGCGTGTAATCATACCCGATCGTGCGAAAATACCGGAACAGCACGGCCTGGTCGTGACCCGGGCAGGGGAACATCGCGGACTTCGGCACGGACGAATGTCGATGAAGCGGCACGACCGCGTTCTGGACCGCCAGAATCGCGTTCAGGTCGTAAAACGTCGGGTCCGAAACGAGTTGCAGGCCGGAATTCAGAAACGGCGAACGGTGGGTGCGGGCGTCGCCGGGCACCCACTGGTGGTCGATGCCGATCCACGGCTTCACCCCTCGCAAGGCCCAGAGTTCGCGCAGGTCGCCCAGGACGAACGTATCCACGTCGAGAAACAGAAATGGTTCGTCCAACGCGGCGAGGTTGGCCAATTTGAACCGGAGGTTGAAGTGCGGGTGGCCGAGATCGAACGACCGGCCCTGTCGCACGACGATCTCCGCGGCCTGCCGGTGCCGCGCGGGGATGAACGGTTCGTGGAATTCATACAGGACCGTGACCCGCTCCGCCCCGCCCGCGATGACGGAATCGAGAAACGCGTATTCCATTCGCCGGACGTTTGCGTCGGGCGGGAAGTTCATGATGGTGACGACGTGGAGCGGAAGGTCGGGCACACGTTCAAAGTAAGGCGCAAATCCGGGCGTGTCACGGGGCTTCCCGGGCGCGTTGCTCGACAATTTCGGCGAGGAGCGGGTGCCGGCCGAGAGGGGAGGCAAGACGGAAAACCACCTCCGGGAATCGGTTTGCCAGCTCGGTTCGGGCATCGGTCAGGTCGTTGATCGCGTGAACCCCGGGGGAAAGAAAATAGGGCAGTAATACGACTTCCGATGCACCCGCCCGCACGCAAATTTCCCCCCCTGCCGCGATGCCCGGCTCGGCGAGTTCCAGGTACGCAATTTGCACGTAATCGAACGACCCCCGGGTTCGAATGTCCCCAGCCAGGTGTTCCAGGTCGGCGTTCGCCTCGGCCCGCCGGCTGCCGTGAGCAATTAAGAGCAGGGCGGTGCGGGGCATGAGGGCCTTCCAGTGGGGGGTGGCGAATCCTACGCTAAAATAGACAGACCGGTGTCAACATCGAGAGATCCATGACAGGTACGCGACTCGGCCACTGGCATTTACTCGAAGAAGTCGGCCGGGGGCCGCTCGGCACCGTCTACAAAGCCGCGGCCGACGACGGGTCGACCTTCGCGGCGGTCAAAATCCTGACCCACGACGCCGCCCGCGATCCGGCGTTCCACCAGCGATTCCCGGCCGAGATGCTCGCCTTGCAACGGCTCAACCACCCGAACGTCGCCAAATTCTACGACAGCGGAGTCGTCTCGGGCACCTGCTATTACGCGTCCGAATGGTGCCCCGGCACCGACGCGGCCACGCTTCTGAAAACCCGGGCAAAAAAACCCGACGAACCAGGGTTGAACTGGCGGGACGAAGCGATCCCCGCCGCTGTGCAGCTCGCCCGGGCCCTCAAACACGGGCACCACCGCAGCCTACTGCACCGCGGGCTCAAACCGTCGAACGTCCTGCTCGCCCCGGACGGGTCGTTGAAGGTGACCGATTTCGGGGTGGCGAAGGCGTTCAACCTGTCGCCGCACAGTTTACCCGCGGACCCGTGGGGCACGGCAGGGTTTGTCGCGCCGGAGTATTTCACCGGGAAGCCGTATACGCGGAAAAGCGACTTGTACGCATTGGGCGGGTTGCTGTACGCGTTGACGACGGGCAGACCGCCGTACGCGGCGGCGACGATCGCCGAGGTGATGCACAAACATTGTTACGTCCTGCCGGACCGGCCTGGGCAGTTCGTGCCGCGACTTCCGGCCGAGTTCGACGACCTGATCTGCGACTTGCTGGCGAAGGACCCGGGTCGGAGGCCGGGGTCCGCAGCGGCCGTGCTGGACGAACTCGACGCCATCCGTGGCAAAGTGGAGCGGAAGGGGGAAGCGGTTCCTTGGCCGGCCGATCCGGGCGACACCGCCCTGCAGGCGGCCCTGGTAGACCCATCCCCCGCCGGCGAGGACGCCGCGGACGTCCCGCGGCACAGACCGCTCCTGAGTCGGCCGGTCGTGGTCCTTCCCTTGTTCGTCCTCGTTTGTGCCGCCATCTTCTATGCACTGTTCCGTCCCGGGCCGAGCCCGGCCGATATGTACGCCTCGGCGGCCGACCTCATGCAGTCGTCCAACCCGGCCGACTGGGACAAAGCCTGGGACGAGTACCTCGAACCGTTGTCTCGGAAGTATCCGGACCGGTACGCCGAAGAGGTGAAAGCGTACCGGGACAAGATTGCGAGCCGTCGCGAGCTTCACCGGGCGATGGACGCGGGCCGGAAGATCGTTTTCGGGTCGGAAGCCGAGCGGCTGTATCGTCGGGGGTTGGGGCAACTATTCGCGGGGGACCCGACCGGGGCCGGGCACACGTTTTCGGCCGTGGTAAAGGTGTTCGGAGCCGTCGACGCCGACGAGAAATGGGTGCAACTGGCCCGGGCGGGCCTGGCGGAACTTGCTAAACAGCCTCAGGAGGTCGTACCGCCGGATCGCGCGGCCACATTGACTGCGGTGCTCGAACGGGTCGAAACGCTCCGATCCACGGGGAAATCGGTCGAGGCCGATAACATTCTGGCCGGGCTGGAAGAGCTCTACAAGGACGACCCGGCCCTGCTCGAACGGATACACAAAGCCGGGAAAAAGTAACCCGCGGCCACGGATTTTCCCTTGTGGCGACGGGGAAATGCTATCCTTGGGACATCCCGCCGGTGCCGCCGGGAGTTCTGCCGATTCCAGGGCCGTCGCCACCCATGGCCAACACTACCGCCACCGTTACGGAATACATGACACTCCTGGCCCGGAGCAAGCTGCTCGACTCCGCCGGAGTGACCGCCCTCCGCCAGAACTGGACCGGGTCGGATGCGGACTTGGACGGGTTTCGGAAATACCTCGTCGCGAGCCGGCACCTCACCGAATATCAGGCGGTCATGCTGCAACGCGGGCACGTCGACGGGTTCGTCATCGGCGGATATGTCATCGTGGACCGGATCGGCCGGGGGCAGTCGGCAGGTGTGTACCGGGCACTTCACCGATCCGGGCAGGTGGTCGCCCTGAAAGTTCTGCCCGGGTCGCGGGCCAAAAACCAGCAAACCCTCAGCCGGTTCCAACGGGAAGGCCGCCTCCTCACCCAACTCAACCACCCGAACATCGTGCGGGCGTATCAACTGGGTCGGGAAGGCGACGTGAACTTTATCGCAATGGAACACCTGGAGGGAGAAACGCTGGACGAAGTGTTGTCGCGGCGGAAGAAGCTACCCTGGGCCGAGGCGGCCCGGATCGCCACGCAAGCCCTCCAAGGACTTCAACACCTGCACGAGAAGCGGATGGTTCACCGAGACGTGACGCCGGCGAATTTGATGCTCGTCCCCGCCCGGGCCGCGGGACTTCCCGACAACACACTACGGGCAACGGTCAAGGTCCTCGACGTCGGCCTCGGCCGGGAATTGTTCGACGACACCGACCGCACGACGCCGACGACGGCCATCACCCAGGAAGGGGCGATCCTCGGCACGCCCGATTACCTCGCCCCCGAACAGGCCCGCGACGCCCGGGATGCGGACATCCGGGCCGACGTTTATTCGGTCGGTTGCGTGCTCTACCACGCGCTCGCCGGCCGGCCGCCGTTCAAGAGTGATAGTGTGATCGTGCAAATGGCGCGACACGCGACCGCTCAACCTGAATCGTTGTCGAAGCAGACGCCGGACGTTCCGGACGGTTTGGTGCGGGCCGTCGAGACGATGCTCGCCAAAGACCCGGCGGCGCGATTCCAGTCCCCGGCCGAGGCGGCCCGGGCCATCCATCCGTTCCTGCCCACGGACGCCGCCCCGCCGACGGAATCCCGGGTGGTGCCCTCGTACAAGGCGTTTCTGGCGACCGAAGCCGAAATTGATTTGGAGGCGAATGGGAATCTCCGGCCCGCGGTCGCAACGCCCAAGCCAGTAAAATCGGGTACCGTCCCGCTTCCGAAACTTAGACAGGCCGAGGAGGTTAACGTCGAATTAATCCTCGACCCGCCGGCACCGATTCCGCCGCCCGTCCTAACCATCCACAAGACCAAAAGAACGGTTATCTTTCCCCCGACGCGGCGGGACTGGCTTTACTTCGCGGGAGGGTGCGGCCTGACCTTGGCCGCCGTCGGCCTCGGATTTGGCCTGGCCCAACTCGCCCGGCGCAAGCCGAGACCGGAAGAATAAGTGCCAACGGCGGGGCCGGGAATTCGTTGCTCCGGGCAGTTTCTGTCGTTACGAATCGCATCTGCATACCTTGTATCATCGTGGCTACCTCGTCGACTTTCACCGCACGCGATTACGCCACGGGGCGGTCTTACTCGGTCGCGATCGAGTCGGGTGTCCTCGCCTTCGTCACGCCTGCTGCGGACGCCCCGCCCAACCGGTTTTTCGCCCCCTCCTTCTTCGACCCGCAAATCAACGGCTGCCTCGGCATCGGGTTCTCGTCCCCGACTCTGACCGTCGATGAAGTGTATGCCGTCGTGGCCGAATGCGCAAAGCACGGCATCGGCGGGTTCTGCCCGACCGTCATCACCGCCGGCATCGACACCATCCGACATGCGTTCGCCACGCTCGTCCAGGCCCGCGACGTCACCCACCGCATCCCGTATTTCCATCTGGAGGGGCCGTACATCTCGACCGACGACGGGCCCCGGGGGGCCCACCCGAAGGAGCACGTCCGCAACCCGGACTGGGCGGAATTTCAATGGTGGCAGGACGTGGCGGACGGCCGGATCCGAATGGTCACCCTCGCCCCCGAACGGCCCGGGGCGATTCGGTTCATCGGACAACTGGTCAATAATGGCGTCGTGGCCGCACTGGGTCACACGGCCGCAACCGCCGAACAAATCCGCGACGCCGTCGCCGCTGGTGCGACCGTGAGCACACACCTCGGCAACGGCTGCCAGGCCATGGTGGATCGCCACGACAACCCGATCTGGGAACAACTTTCGCGCGACGAGTTGCTGGCGAGTGTGATCGCCGACGGCCACCACCTCCCCCCCGCGGTGCTGAAGGTCCTGGCCCGCGGCAAAGGTCCGGGGCGGATCTTCCTCACCGCCGACACCGGCCCGCTCGCCGGCCTCGCCCCGGGCCGGTATCGCCACTGGGGGCAGGAACTCGAAGTTCTCCCCGGCGGAAAGATCGTCGTCCCCGGCACGCCGTACCTCGCCGGCGGCGGGCATTTCCTCGACACCTGCGTGGCCAACTTGATCCGCATTGCCGGGTGGAGTTTGAAGGATGCGGTCGACGCTGCAAGCATCCGTCCGCGGGAACTCCTCGGATTAGCCGTGCCGAAACTCGCGGCGGGCGAACCCGCGGATTTCGTCGTTTTCGACTGGGAACCGGGAGGGAAGTTAAAGGTAGTTACCTGAATTCCAGCGTTACCCTTGGACAATGGTGGCAGACGTTGAATCGTCGAGTAGTTCGACCACGATTTTTTGCTCCATCGATTTCCCTTTTCACTGTAACCTAACATAAGCCCTCCGCAAAGCCGACACGCCAACCAGGTAGTATTGCCATGCCCTTCGACCCCGCCGCCTTCCGCACCTCCGTTCTTCGCCGGACGTTTCTGACTCAAAGTGCCTACGGGCTGGGCGGCCTCGCCTTCGCCTCCCTCGGCGGGTTCGCCCGGGCCGACGAGAAGGCCCACGGCGCCGTCTACCCGCTGCATTTCGCCCCCAAGGCCAAGCGGGTCATTCACCTGTGCATGGCCGGCGGGCCGAGCCAATTCGAGACGCTCGACCACAAACCGAAGTTGAAGGAACTCAACGGCAAGCCGTTCCCCGAATCGTTCACCAAAGGGCAGCAGCTCGCCCAACTGCAGAACGCGAAACTGATCGCCCGCGGCCCGACTTTCCCGTTCAAGAAGTGGGGGAAATCGGGTCAGGAAATCTGCACCGTATTCCCGGCCATCGGCGGCATCGCGGACGAGATCGCCATCGTCCGCAGTATGCAGACGGAGCAGATCAATCACGACCCGGCCCACGCGTTTCTGAATTCGGGCAGCATCCTCAAGGGCCGGCCGAGCATGGGGAGTTGGCTGCTCTACGGCCTCGGGGCCGAGACCGATTCGCTCCCCGGGTATGTGGTCATCACCAGTGCCGGCCGCACCGGCCTGCAACCCGTCTCCGCCCGCCAGTGGTCCGCCGGTTTCCTCCCGTCGAAATTCCAGGGCGTGCAGTTCCAGGCCAAGGGCAATGCGGTCCACTACGTCGGCAACCCCGACGGCGTCTGCCAAAGCTCCCAACGTCAGGTCATCGACGAAGTCAACCGCCTCAACGGCCTGATCGCCGACGAAAAACTCGACCCCGAAGTGCATACCCGCATCGCCCAGTACGAACTCGCCTTCAAAATGCAGTCGAGCGTGCCCGAACTGGCCGACTTCTCGAAGGAATCGAAGGAGACGCTCGCACTTTACGGGATCAAACGGCCCGGCGACGGGTCGTTCGCCTCGAACTGTCTGATGGCCCGCCGGCTCGCCGAGCGGGGCGTGCGGTTCGTCCAGCTCTACCACCGGGCCTGGGACCACCACGGCGACCTGGAACGGGGCATCAAGTGGGGGGCGGAGGATTGCGACAAGCCGAGCGCCGCATTGGTCCACGACTTGAAACGTCTCGGCCTGCTGGACGACACGCTGGTGATTTGGGGCGGCGAGTTCGGCCGGACGCCGATGGGCCAGGGCAGCGGCCGGGACCACCACATCCTCAGTTTCAGCCTCTGGATGGCCGGCGGGGGAATCAAGGGCGGCGTCACCTACGGCGCCACGGACGAGTTGGGGTATCGCTCCGTGGAAAACGTGGTGCAGATCCGAGACCTGCACGCCACCATCCTCCGCCTCTGCGGCATCGACCACGAAAGGCTGAGCGTGAAATTCCAGGGGCTGGACATGAAGCTGACGGGCGTCGAGAAGGCACGGGTTGTGAAAGAGATTCTGGTGTAGGCGGGAAACGATAACTCGGTCCGAATGAGGCGACAAAATAATTAGGCGGGTCAACGGACCCGCCTGATGCATTTTGAGCTTCCTTCAATCCCTTACCAGTGCCGGTGGTAGTACGGGTAGAAGGGTCGATACGGGTAATAGGCCGGGCGAATGAAGGGCCCGACGCCGAGGCCGATGGACAGGCCC
>DASXPC010000076.1:0-11931 GCA_036493815.1 Fimbriiglobus sp.
GCTTACCGTCAACGTCGCCTTCCTAACAGAGAAGTTGTCGTCGCCCGAGAAGACGAGGTGCACCGTCTTCCCGTCTTCGCTCATCCACTTCGTCGGAAAACACGCCGACTCGCCGGGGCCGACGTCCCACTTCTCGGTGAAGTAGACCGTCGTCCACGGCCCCCACGGCTCCGGGGCGTCGTAGATTCCGATCCCGCCCTCGAACCGCGTGTCGGCCTTCGCCCCTTCCGTTCCGGGGATGATCTGCACCCAGAGGTACCGCATCAGGCCGGGGTCGAAGGTGATTCCACCGCGGTAACATCGTCCGGGATGGGTGAAGACCGCCCCGCGGCTCGTAACCTCCTTGGTCCAGATTGGCTTCGCTTGCCCGTCCGACCCGCGGTAAAACTCGTAGGCCGAGCGGTCGGCGATCTTCCCTTTCGGCACGCGGGCCAGCACCATCCGATCCGCCGGATGATAGGCATCGTCGGCGTCGGGCGAATAGACGTACACGAACCCGTCCCGGGACCCGGAGTAGTTTCGGCCGAAGTTCAGGAATGTAGGACAGCCGAAGCCCGTCGTCATTTTCCAATTGGACCACTTCCAGGTTTGGCCGTGGTTTCTCGACCAAGCGAGTTGCGAGTTGCCCGCGTTGCGGGCCCAGAGGTAGAGAACACTGTTGATGCAGAGAATGCCACTCGCCTTTTTCGACCGCGCCCCGCCGCCCACTTGCTCTCCGGTGGGGCTGGGGAAGTTGACCCCCCGGAAGTTCGACGGACCACCTTCCACCCGGGCGAATCCGAGGCCCAGCTTTTTCGGAGCGAACGGCTCGAATCCCCGGCCGTCGCCGTAGGCGGTATACTGATAACCGTCGTCGGCCCAGGTCATCGGCCAATTGTCGCTGTCGTTCGCCCGACGAACAATTGTGTCCTTCGCAGCCCACTCGAGACCTGTGATGACCCGACTCGGCGGGTAGGGCGGTTTTCGGCGATCCGTAATCGCGGCCACGACCGGCTCGAACAGAATCTTCGCCCGGGCGTCGTGATAGGCTTCGAATACATTTTTGGCGTTCTTCGGTTCCGGGGCGAGCAGGTCACCGCAGCGGACGACGATCAGATTCAGACTGGGGATGACGACAAGGACTTTGTCGCCGGCCCCGGCACCGTAGCAGGTGTCTCGCGGCAACAAGGGGTATCGGCCGTCGGCGTTGGTCCAGAAGCCGAGGCCACAGTGGCCGGGCAGCCCGGCGTCGCCTGTGACCTGCCGGACGGCGTCTGCGGAGAGTATCTTTTTCCCGTCCCATTCCCCTCGGTGGAGCAACAGCCGACCGATGCGGGCCAGGGCGCGGGGCGTGTAACTGCCACCGCCCCAGCCGGAGACCAGCGGCAGCCCGTCGACCGTAAACGTTTTGCCGTACCCGACCGACCAGTCGGCATCGGCCACGCCGATAGGCCGCATTACCCGGTCGCGGAGAAGCGTGCGGATATCCTTTTGCGGCGACCCCTTCAACGCCGCGGTCACCGCATAATCCAGCATGGCGATACCGGGGTTGCTGTATTGCAATTCCGTGCCCGGTTCGGAATCGATCGGCGCCAGGTCGCGGGCAAGGGTGAACGGATCGCCGGGCGGCTTGGCCTGTTTCCAGAACGCGCCTTTCCAGCCGGGGAGTTTGTCGTGCGGCAGGTGGTCCTGCTCGGCGTCGGCCATTCCCGATGTGTGAGACCCGAGTTCTCTCAGGGTAATCCTGCTTTTGCGCGGGTCCCCCTTCCAGGCGGGCACCAGATCGGCAACAAGCGTGTCCGGCGTGACTGTGCGGTCGCTTAATAGCACGGCCAGCGACAACCCAGCCACCGTTGCTTTCGCCAGCGACGCGGTGCCCTGCTTTTTGTCCGACCCCTGGCCCTTCGCGTACCATTCGCAAACGATCTTGTCGTTCCGGATCACCAAAAAGGCCCGGCTATTCCGCCGGGCGAGTTCGGCCTGCAAGGCGTAAAGTTTTTCCTTCGACATGCCCTGGCTTTCCGGCGCGGCGGTTTGCCAGTCGAACCCCTGGCCGCACGCCGGGCGGCCGAACGCGAGAATGGCGAACAGCGAAAGAATCGCCGGGCAAAACCGCCACGTCTTCATCGCCCATCCTCGGTGGTTTTCTTCCACTCTTGTAATTTGCGGTAGAGTGTGCGTTCTCCGATTCCGAGCATTTTGGCCGCCTCTTCCCGGTTGTTGGCAGTCATCTCGAGGGCACGTTCGGTGTAGTACCGTTCGATTTCGACGAGCGGCCGGCCGAGCATCGGGTCCGACCCCGCTTCGAAACCGGCGGCCGTCGGCACGGCGGGGATCGCCTCGTCCATCGGTAGGTCGTCCACGCCCAACACGCCGTCGAAATCGAGGGCGGTCATGCTTTCCAGAACGTGCTTCAACTCCCGCACGTTGCCGGGCCAGGTCTGGCCGGTCAACCACCGCCGCACCGGCTCGGCCACCCCCGTCAGTTTCTTGCCGTGCTTCGGGCCGAGGTCTTTCAGGAAGTGCTCGATCAGAAGGGGCAGGTCTTCCCGGCGGTCCCGCAGCGGAGGCAGCTTGATGACGCCGACACGCAGCCGGTAGTACAAGTCCCGCCGGAACCTTCCGGCCTCGACTTCTTCGTCCACGTTTTTGTTGGTGGCCGCGATCACTCGCACGTCTACGCGCACCGGTTCGTTGGCGCCGATCCGCACGACCTCGCCGTTCTCCAGCACGCGGAGCAGCTTGGCCTGGAGTGGCAGCGGCATGTCGCCAATTTCATCGAGGAAGATCGTGCCGCCGTGGGCGTGTTCAAACCGGCCCTGCCGCCGCTTGTCGGCCCCGGTGAAGGCCCCCGATTCGTGGCCGAACAGTTCGTCGTCGAGCAGGTTCTCGTTCAGGGCGGCACAGTTAAGGGCGACGAACGGCTTGTGCTTCCGCGGGCTGTTGGTGTGCAGGGCCTTGGCGGCCAGTTCCTTGCCAGTGCCGTTCTCGCCGAGAACGAGCACGGACGCCGTGGTGGGGGCATAGGCCTTCAGGAGTCGGAGAACTTGCCGCATCTTCGGGCTGTTGCCGATGACCCCTTCGTAGCCGAACTTCTCGTCGAGTTGTTCCCGCAGGTCCCGGTTAGTCCGGGTCAGCCGGACCCGCTCCCCGGCCTTGTCCACGATCGCCCGGAGTTCGGCCATGTCGAGCGGTTTCAGGAGGTAATGGGCCGCCCCGAGTTTCATCGCCTCCACGGCCGTTTTCACGTCGCCATACCCGGTGACGACGTACACCTCGGCATCGGGCAGGTTTTCCCGCACCCGGCGGACTACCTCCAACCCATCCAGGTCGGCCATTTTCAGGTCGGTCAGCACCACATCAAACTCATCCGCTTCGATTTTCGCCGCCCCCGCCTTGCCGGACGTCACCACGGTCACGGCGTGCCCCTTGCGGGTCAGGCTTTCGCCGATGGCCTCGGCCAGGGCCTTGTCGTCGTCGATCACCAACACGCGGGTGGGGTTGTCGGGCATGAGGCTTAGTTTAGAAAGTCGGACGAGGCTTTCCTGCCGGCCGTTCTTCGGGTAGAGTTGCTTCCAACCTTCCGCGTCCGGGGTTTGAATCATGGGCCGCCTGTATCGTTTCGCCGCCGTGGCCGCCTGCGTGGCCATCTTGTCCGGCATCGCCCTCGTCGCTCAGGCGACCCGCACCGCCGGGGCCAAAATGGCCGCGGCCGCCAACACCTTCCTCGGCAGCCTGACCCCGGAACAAAAAGCCAAGGCCTTCTTTCCGTTCGAAAGCCCGGAACGGGTGAAATGGAATTTCATCCCCTTGCAGGACAAAGACAAGAAGCCGACGCGGAAAGGTATCCGGTTCGAGGAACTTTCCGAAGGTCAAAAGGCGGCCGCGCTGAACCTGCTCAAAGCCGGGCTCAGCGAGAAAGCTTACGGACAAGCGACCACGATCATGAGCCTGGAAAGCCTGCTCAAGGAACTGGAAGGAAACGGGGCGATGGTGCGGAATCCGAACTGGTATTTCGTCTCGATCTTCGGCCAACCGTCGAACGATGGGAAATGGGGCTGGCGGATTGAGGGGCATCACCTTTCAGTGAATCTGACGTTGGACAAAGGGGCGGTGCTGTCGGCGACTCCGATCCAGCTCGGGGCGAATCCGGCTGAAGTAAAATCCGGCTCCCGGAAGGGACTCCGAACGTTGCCGGAAATCGAAGACCTGGCGAAAGAGCTGATCAAGACGCTGGACGCCGATCAGCTCAAGATTGCCCGACAAGCCAAACAGTTCGGCGAAGTCGAAGCGAAACCGCGGGTCCCGGCATCGGACCCCATCGGTCTGCCGTACGCGAAGATGACCGACGCTCAGAAGGCGATCCTCTGGAAACTGATGGAGGCCTACGCGACCCGGGCGACGGGCGAGGCGGCCGAGGACGAACTGAACCGGGCCAAAGCCGCGGGGTTAGACAAGGTCTGCTTCGGCTACTGCATCGACGAGAAAAAACCCGGCAAGCCGTACACCTATCGCGTCCAGGGCCCGACGTTCGTGATCGAGTTCCTGAACGTGCAGGCCGACTCGGCAAAGAACCCTGCGAACCACATCCATAGCGCCTGGCGGACCCTGCCGGCTGACTTCGGGCTGGAGAAGTAGGTTGATCGTTCTCGATTGCGAGGCCGAGTTTGGCGCGGAGTCTGTGACGGCCATCGCGTTCGGGCCTGATGGACGGCTGGTTTTTGGAACTCGGACGGGGGGCCTTTTCGAATCTGAAGGATTCGGTCTCAAGAGTATCCAACGAAGCGATGAAAGTGGTTCGCCTCATCCATTTAACACGATTTGTTTCATTTCACCGTCCACGGCGTTGATCGGTGGTTCAGACGGCGTGCATCAGTATCGACGAATGGGTTTGTTCACTCCACTAACCGAGTTAGATCACACTCCGAACGTCACGAACATTGTGTCAATTGACAACAGTCGGGTTGCCGTTTCGACCGGGGACTCGCAGCGTGTCGTTGGCGGAAACCTATCGCTTTTTTGGACGGAAAATTGGTTCGCTCTCAAGCCGTCAACGGCCGAGTCAACCGGCGTCCGCGCCGTCGCCGCCCACCCGGCATCGCAAACCGTCGCCTGGGCCACCGGCGGGAAGCAGGTCGTCGTCTGGACCATCACGAAGCCGGACAAGTGGCGGGTGTCGCTGCCGACCGCCGCCTCGTCGCTTGCGTTTCACCCGGAAGGCCGCTGGCTCGCCGCGGCCCAGGACTGGAACGTGCTGCCCATCGACACCGAACGTAAGCAACTCCGCGACCTGTTGAAAGGGCACAAAGGCCGCGCGACGGCTGTGGCCTTCCACCCGCACGACGGCACGCTTTATTCCACCAGTTGGGACGGCACGGTTCGATTGTGGGACGTCGTTTCCGGAACGGAACGTCGGTGCTTCGACTGGAAACTCGGGCGATTGATGTGCCTCGCCCTCGCCCCCGACGGAACCCGGGCCGCGGCCGGAAGCGAATCGGGCAAGGTGGTGATTTGGGACGTGGGTTAAGTCCCTCGGTGGTGAGGGAACGATCACATATCCGCAAAATTTTTCAACATCTGCAATCCCACCCGCTGGCTCTTTTCGGGGTGAAACTGGGTGGCCATCACGTTGTCCCGCCAGATGGCTACGCAGAACGGGTCGGGGTAGTCGGCTTCGGCGACGACCAACTCACGGTCCGTCGGCTCGGCATAATAGCTGTGCGTGAAGTAGACGACCGGGTCGTCGGGTAGATCGCGGAAGAGTGGGCAGCCGGGCCGGGTGAACCGCAGGGTGTTCCAGCCCATGTGCGGAACCTTCAGCCCCGGCCGGGCCGGGAACCGAACGACGTCGCCGGCATAGATATCGAGGCCGGGATGGATGCCGTCTTCGTGGCCGCGGGTGAAGAGCATTTGTAACCCGAGGCAGATTCCGAGGAACGGCTTTCCCGAGTCGATGTGAGTCTTGACCGCATCGCCCAAGTCCGTCCCGCGGAACCGGACGATGGCGTCGCGAAACGCACCGACGCCGGGCAGAACCACTTTCGGATATTCGGCGATGCGGTTCGGGTCCGCGGTGACGTCGGCGGGGCACCCGACGGCCTCGAACGCCTTCTGAACGCTCCGCAAATTAGCCATGCCGTAGTCGATGATCGCGATTTTGGCGGGCATCCGTTACACCTCCCGCCGCCGCCGGAGGATGAGCCCGGCCGCCAGTAATCCGACGCCAACGACAACCGCCACGACGCCGGAGGCCATCCAATCGAACGACGGGAAACGGACGAGTTCGCCGATCCAGGGCCAGAAAATCCAGGTGAAGACGGCCCCCGCGGCAATGCCCGGGCCGAAAGGAAGGTCGGTCCGCACTTTCCGCCGCCGGATCAGCCTCCAGACGATGAGCGGCAGAATGACGGCAAGGGCGACGAACGCCCCGACCGGCAGGGCGAGTACGGCGACCTGCCAGCCGAGGAAGGCTCCGATGCACATGAGCAGGTCGGCGTCGCCGAGGCCGAGGGCTTCCTGGCCGAAGCCGACTTCAAACCCCCACTTGATTCCCCGGCCGACAATCATCCCCGCGGCCGCCCCGATGAGGCCGTTCAACAGCCCGAGCAACGTCGATCCGGGCGGACACCAATCCGGCGGCGGCCCGGCAAACGGGTACGGCATCACCCCCGTCGGAATTCTCCCCGCCAGTCGAATATCCCCCCAGTTCGTGGCCGCCGGGAGTGGAAATTGAGGCAGTAACGGGAGAGTTTCTAACCCGTTCGGCCAAGGCCAGGGGAGCAGCGTGGAAGCCAGAATCCCAATAATGGTTCCCGTATACGTCAGGACCGGCGGAATGATCCGGTGTTCGAGGTCGATGAGCGCGGCGGCGATGAGGATCGATAGCAGGAAGGCGTGGTGGGCGAAGAAGACCCAGACTTTCAGTGGCGGCAGATTGAACGCCACGTTGCCGAACTTCAGACCGGGCATGTAGTGCCATTGCGAGGCGAACAGGCTCGAACTGGTTAGCACCTCGACTGTGTAAAGGGCGACGAAAGCGAGACCGGTGCCCAGTTCGACCCAGAGATATCGGCTGGAAAACGTTTGCCCGCAGAACCGGCACTTACCCCGGAGGCGCAGGTAGCCGAGAATCGGCAGGTTGTCGAGGAGTTTTATCGGCCGCAGACAGGACATGCACCGGGACGACGGCCAGATGATGCTCTTGTCGTAAGGCAACCGGGCGATCAGCACGTTCAGGAAGCTGCCGACGCCTAGCCCGAAAAGGAAGACCCAGAGGACGTAGAAAACGACGGGGAGGTAATACCACCATTCCATAGGACGGGCTACTCGCGTTCGGACGGTCTCGGCGAGCCGAGTTGGTGTAAGGCTGCCAAGATATCGGTTGCCAGTTCGTCCGGCGACCGTTCGCCAGTTTCCAGGATCAGATCGGCCACCGAGCGATAGAGCGGTTCCCGGACGGCGAGCAGGGCGGCGATCTCGCTCCACCCGCCCGTGGTCAGGGCCGGGCGGCGGGTGGACGTCGCCGGGTCTGCGGCCAATCGCCTGTGAATCGTTTCGGCCGGGGCGGTCAACCAGACCACGAAACCGGCCCGTTTCATCGCCTCGCGGTTCGCTTCGCGAAGCACGGCTCCGCCGCCCGTCGCGATCACGACCCGCTCGGGCCGGCAGAGGTCTTCGAGTGCGGCCGACTCCCGCAGACGAAATCCGGCTTCGCCTTCGTCCCGAAAAATTTCGGCCACGGTTCGCCCCGCCGCCCGCTCCACGAGGTCGTCGCAATCGGCGAACGCCCACCCGAGCCGTTCCGCCAGCCTCGGCCCGACCGTCGTCTTTCCCGCCCCGCGGTAGCCGACCAGGACGATGCGTGCCGGCCGCGTCACCCCTCCCACGCGACCGCCCCTTCCTTCGCCTCGTCTTCCAGTGCCCGCGAGATCGGCGAGAGAGCCTTCCGCATGATCGACCGCAGCCGGTCCAACGGCGGTTCCTGCCCCGTAAACGCGGCGATTTGACCTGCCGCCTGACGGATAAACATTTCGACCCCGCTGATAGTAAAGCACCCCCTGCTCTTCGCTTCGCGGAGCAGTAACGTCGTCTCCGGCGTGTAGACGGTGTCGAACACGGTCAGGCCCGGCCGCAGAAAGCTGGCGTGGATCGGCATGTGGTCCACGTCCGGGTGCATGCCGACCGGCGTGCAGTTGATTGCAATGTCGCAGTTAATGTTATGCCGGGCCTGCCAATCCACGATCCGGCACTTAACCTCTTCGGCCAGCTTCATCGCCCGTTCGTTCGTCCGCGCGGTAATGGTTAACGCCGCCCCTTCCTGGTGCAGGGCGTGGGCGATCGCCCGGGCCACCCCACCGGCCCCGAGAATCAGAACGGAAACCTGACTGAGTTTCGGCACGTCCCCTTCCCGCGTCCGCTCGTTCATGTGCGTGCGGATCGAATCCAGAGCCGCGGCGAAATCCGTGTTCGAGGCGTGGAAACCGCCTTCCGGAAACCGGACGAGCGTGTTCGCGGCTTTCGTCAGGCGGACGGTTTCGTCCGCCTCCCGGGCGTACCGGGCCACCGCTTCCTTGTGGGGAATGGTCACGCTGTAACCGCGGACGGGAAGGCCGTCGAGCGCGTTCAGGCTGTCGTCGAGCAACTCCTTGGGAATCCGGAACGGCAGGCAGATGGCGTTAACCTTCAGCCGCTGGTACATGTGGTTGTGCAGGACCGGGCTGAAGCTGTGCGAGACCGGGTCGCCGATGACGCCGTAGATCGCCGTTGCGGCATTGATCGCACGGAAGGGATACGTCGTGCGGAAGTCTTCGTGCCCCGGAATGCCGGGGGCGACCCCGCGTTCCTTGTTGAAGGCACAATAGATCCAGGGTGCCCCGTACTTGAGGGACAGGAACCGGCTCGGGAACCCGATCTCGCCCATGCAGAAGGCGATCGTCGGCTTGGTCGCGGATTTCTGCAACGCGACGATCCGCAGAATATCGCTCGGCGTCTGCGCCGTGACCGCGATCTTGTAGACGTCCGCGTCCTGGGCGAGCATCTTTTCGAACCGCTCTTCGAGGTTCGCCGGGGTTTCCGTCAGGTGGTGGTAACTGACGATGCGTTTGACCGGCCCGTACCGGCGGATCGTGTCGGCGACGTCGGTTTCGAGATCGACCCAATCGAAGTGACCGGAGACAATGGCCTGGCGGAGGATTGCCTGGCGTTCCTCCTCGGTACCGGCCCAGCGGCCGCCGTCCTGACTCCGCCGAAACGTCGCCACCCAGGGGCCGTGTTTGTGTTCGACCAGCCGTTTGAATTCCACGGCCTTCTTGAGAAAGTCGAGCCGCAACTCGACGAACTGGGCGCCCCTTTTGGCGGCCTCATCGAGTTCGACCTGCATCATCTTGTGCCGGGTGCGGCCGACCACGACGCACACCCGGTCCGGCCCGACTGCCATGACCGCCCCCCAATACGGAACACAAGTCCCCCGGCCACCTTACCGCGTCCACGCCCAGGCCGCAAGCAACCCCGGCCGGATTCGACTGGTGGGGGCCCAAGGACCGCCGGTATGCACGGATTGCTCGATCGGAAAACGAACCGGGCGGGCCGCATGGCCCGCCCGGTTCGACATAACTGCCCCGCCGGCCTACAGCTTACCGGCTTCTTTATACATCACTCGCTTCCGTAACGTCGGATCATATTTCTTGAGTGAAATCCGCTCTTTCGAGTTGTTCCGGTTCTTTTGGGTGAAATAGCAGTGGCTAGATTCGCTGCTCACCAGCTTGATAATCCCCCGGGCTTCTTTCCCTTTCGCCATGGCTCGTCCTCAGTTCGGTGCGAACTCGTTCAGACTGGAAGTATAGCGACCGCCGGCCCGGGCGACGAGGGGAAGCGGGTGACTTCGAGATACCCAACAACCCGCGTTTCCCCCATTTCCCCTCTATTTTCGCCATTTTCCGCTCGATAACACTACCAGTCCATTCGCGGGGTCCGGATGCTCGTTGCGGCAATTTGCGTGCTTTTCCTAGTCCCGGCGACGGTCGTCGCTGGGGCGTACGCACTTTACACACTCGCGGGTCTTAGGATTGGTTTCCACTCGCGGCGCGCCGAGGTAAAAAGGCGGGCGGAACGTCCGGCCGGGGGTTCGAGCCAGTTCTCCTATGCCGTTCTCATTCCCGCCTACAACGAGGCCCTCGGCATCGCGTCGGCGATCCGTTCGGTCCGCCGGGCGAATGCCGGGATTTCCGTGTTCGTGGTCGCGGATAATTGCACCGACGCCACGGCCGCCGTAGCCCGGGACAACGGGGCGGTCGTGCTCGAACGATTCGACCTCGCCCGCCGCGGAAAGGGTCATGCCCTGGCGTTCGGATTGCCCTCCGTTCTCGATATGCAAGTGAACGTGGTGGTGATTCTCGACGCGGACTGCACGCTTTCGGAGGGGACGTTCGCGGCGTTCGACCGGGCGTTTGCCACCGGGGCGGAGGCGCTGCAGGCGACGTTGCGGAGTGCGAACCCCGACGCCGGTCCGGCCGGGTTGGCCGCGGCCGTGGGTTGCGAGATCGACGCTGCCACCGCCGCGGGACAGGACTGCCTCGGCCGCTCCGTACCCCTCCGGGGAACGGGGATGGCATTCACGAGCAACTTATTGCGACGTATTCCATGGGAAGGATTCGGCCCGGCCGAGGACGCGGAATATGACCGCACCCTCGCCGCGGCCGGCGTCCGCGTTCGCTTCGTTCCCGATGCCGTCGTTTCGAGCGACGCACCGCCCGATACGGCGATCCTCCTCCGTCAGAGGCGGCGCTGGCGAGCCGCCCTCTCACCCATCACCGTCCGAACGCTTGCAACGAGTAAGCCCTTCGTTTTACTGCACCTGGCGGCCACCGTTCTGGCCTCTGAGGGGACGGGCTTGCCCGCGCTATTAATCTGGGCCGCGGTTCCCGTGGTTCTTACCGGATTCATTTACCTGCGAGCCGTTTGCGAGGTCGGGCTGACTCGCTCGCGCATTTGGAATCTGCTGAAGATCCCGGTACTCGTATTCCGTCT
Source organism: Fimbriiglobus sp. (assembly GCA_036493815.1). Lineage (GTDB taxonomy): Bacteria > Planctomycetota > Planctomycetia > Gemmatales > Gemmataceae > DASXPC01. The sequence continues at coordinate 11,005 of DASXPC010000076.1, forward strand.
GGCCGGGGTGACCGCAGCCGGAGCCGTGGCGGCACCGGTCGGTTGGGACCGCACTCCGCGGCCTGGCGAACCCTGCCGAGCCGCGGCCTGAATTTCATATCCCGCAAGTCTAAATGCAAATTTGGATGTCCCCCTTCGACGGGACGGGTAAACTGCCGGATCATCCGCCGTCGACCCAAGGTGCCGGTCGCTTATCGAAGAATGCGGCGAGGCCGTGTTTGCACTCTTCGGTCAGCCGCGGCTCGGCACTCGCCTTGGCCAGGTCGGCGACGCCGAGGGTCTGGCGCGAGAAACCTCGGAGGAGTTCTTTCGTTTTCGCGATTGCTTTCGGGCCTCCCTCGGCACAGAACTTCGCCCAAGAATGGGCCGTGTCCATGAGCTTGCCCGGTTCGACGATCTCGTTGACCAGGCCGATCCGCTTTGCCTCCACAGCGTCGATCAACTCTCCGGCGAGCAACATCCACCGCGCCGCCCTTTCGCCGACGTGGCGTAACAGGTGCGGCATCACCATCGCGGCGACGAGGCCGCGCCGGACTTCGGGGTAGCCGAACTTTGCCGCCGGTACCGTCACCGCCAGATCACAAACGGTAACGAGCCCCGCCCCGCCGGCCACGGCCGCCCCGTTCACCGCGGCGATCGTCGGCTTCGGCAAGGTGTAGATCAACTCATAAAGGGCCGAAAGGGATTGCGCGTCTGCCCAGACCTGGTCTGCCGTGTCGGTGAGGGTGCCGCGGAGTTCGTCCAAATCCATCCCGGCACAAAATGCCGACCCGGCACCCGTCAGGATCACGCACCGCACGCTCGGGTTGGCCGCCGTTTGTTTAACTGCCGCAGAGAGTTCGGCAATCAACGCCCTTGACAACGCATTCCGCTTGTCCGGGCGGTTTAGAGCCAGCACTGCCGCAGGGCCGTTTTTCAAGTATTGGA
>DASXPC010000077.1:0-2725 GCA_036493815.1 Fimbriiglobus sp.
CGACCCACTCGGCCAAGGCTTTTTGTTGCGATTCCTTCGACTTGCCAAACCGGGCCTTCGGGGAATCTTTCCCCGCAAGCTGGGTGAGGTAATCGTCCGCCTGCCAGTACCGGCCGCGGGGCAGCGTTGGAAGAAGCTGGATCATCCCCTCGACCGCGTCCTTGTCTTTCACCCGCGTCAATAGGAGATAGAGGCCGCGGAACTTCACTTCGGCGTCGGTGTCGGACGCCAGGGCCGCTTTGACCGGCCCGATCGCGTCGGGGAACCGCACCGGTTTCGTCCGGTCGCCGCCGTCCAGAAGCGCCTCAACGGCCGCGGCCCGGCGGATCGGCCGCTTATCCGTCAATGCAGCAAGTAACGCCGGGTCGGGCTTGCCCCCATCGTCCGCCAGTTTAACGAGGGCCTTGTCGATTTCTTCCACCACCGATTCGTCGTCAGCCAAGAGAAGGAAACCGAGCAGGGCGGGAACCGCCTGGGGGTGTTTGTGTTTGGACTGGGCAAGCGCCCGGGCAGCCGCAATTGCCACCGCCGTGTGCGATACCGTTTCGATCTTCTTCCGGGCCTGCTCCGCCCGGTAATTCACCTCGGGGTCGGTTTCGGCACGGGCCGCCGTCTTGAGCGGCCCGATCGCGGCCGGCCCGAACCCGAGCACATCCGCCGACGCCTTCTCCCGGTCTTCGAACGATTCACTCCCCATCCGCGAGATCACCGCTTTGATCTTCGTCAGTTCGGCGTCGGTCAGCGTCCGTTGTTTGAAATACGCGACCAGACCGTCCGGATCATCGGCCTTCAACTTCGCACTCGACAGGGCCGACTTGTCCGTCTGCTGGGCATTCGGATCGACCACTCTGCCGATCTTCCGCTGGATGATGGCGACCTGCCCATTACCCGTGCCGGCAACGGCAGCCATCGCAACGAATAACGTCATGACTCGAACGTAAAACATCGGACACGCCTCCCGGGAACCCGGTCTCATCTTACCGTTCTACCCCGACACACGGAAGGGGCGATGATAAAGGCGACGTTTGTGAAAACAGCGGGAATGACGTTTCGATTCGCAGTTCCGAAGCGATGAGTCATTCGGGTCACGACTCAGCACTCGTGAAACCAGCAGGAAATTGCTTGTTTCGCCGGCTCGTTTGGCTCACCCGCTGCGAGGTTTCTCCCATGCCGATTTACATGAAATACGACGGGATCAATGGATCCGTGACGAAATGCCATTACGAAAAGTGGATCGAATTGGAATCGTGCCAATTTGGCGCATACCGGAACATTACAAGTGCGACGGGACAACCGGCGAATCGTGAAGCCAATGCACCGAGCATTTCCGAGATCGTCGTTACGAAGTTCCTAGACACAAGCTCGACTGGCCTGCAACGAGAGGCGTTGACGGGGGATGGCAAGAAGGTAACGATCGCATTCGTGCAATCAAACGGGGCCGATTTCGAATACTTGAAAATCGAACTCGAGAACACACTGATCTCAAGTTACAATATATCCGGTCACGGAGGGGTGTCGCACGATCGTCCAATGGAATCGCTTTCTCTGAATTTTACCAAAATAACATATACCAAGGGCACCGAAAGCACCGCCCGATCCGCCTGCAAACCTTAACGCGTAGTCGGCATCCGGAGCAAGCAAAGCAAGTAGTGTGCGGGTAATTGCGGCCGGTCACAGACGCCCCCGCTCGTACTTCTTCCGGTCGGACTCCTTCAGGAGCAGTTTCCGCATCCGGATCGCCTTCGGGGTGACCTCGACCAGTTCGTCGTCCTCGATGTACTCGAGGGCCATCTCGAGCGAAAACCGCAGCGGCGGCTTGACCGCGGCCTTCGAGTCGCTGCCGGACGCCCGCATGTTCGTCAGCGGCTTCGGGTCGGTCACGTTCACCACCAAGTCCTTTTCGCGGCCGTGTTCGCCGACCACCTGCCCCTCGTACACGTCCTCCCCCGGGGCCACGAAGAGCGTGCCCGCCAGGCCGTCGATCGAGTACGCGGTCACTTTTGCCGTGTTCTTCGAAATGAACACGCCGGTGGCGCGGCCGGCCGCCGTGCCCTTCACGGGGCGGTATTCGAGAAAGTTGTGGTGCATGATCGCGGTCCCCTGCGTCGCGGTCAGCATCCGCGTCCGCAGGCCGATGAGTGACCGGGCCGGGATGTAGAACTCGACTTGCGTGATCCCCCGGTGGCTCTCCATCCGCTGGAACTCGCCCTGCCGCTCCAGCACCAGCCGCATGACCGAGTTCTGGTGATCGTTCGGGACCTCGACCACCAAGTGTTCGAACGGCTCTTGCTTTTTGCCGTCGATCTCCTTCACGATCACCCGCGGCTTGCCGACCGCAATTTCCGATCCCTCCCGGCGGATCGTTTCGAGCAGGACACCGAGGTGCAACAGTCCGCGGCCGCTCACCACAAACTCACTCTCCCGCTCGCCCGGCTTGACCCGCAGGGCGACGTTGTCGTGCAACTCCCGCTCCAGCCGGTCGCGTAGTTCGCGGCTCGTCAGCGGCTTGCCTTCCTTGCTGACGAACGGCGAGTCGTTCACCTTGAACAGCATGTCCAAGGTCGGCTCGTCGATCGTCAGCGGGGGGAGCGCCCGCGGCCGGTCCAGCTCGCAGATCGTGTCGCCAATCTCTGCGTCGTCCAGACCGACCACCGCGCAGATGTCCCCGCCGCGAATCTCGTCCACCTCCCGACGACCGAGACGGTCGAACTCCAGCACCTGCACC
>DASXPC010000078.1:0-8935 GCA_036493815.1 Fimbriiglobus sp.
AGCCCACAGCCCCGCCAAGAGGAGCGGCGGGTTGAACCAGCGGCCCCCTCCGGCAACGGCGTTGCCGCGAAGAACGGCGCCCCCATCCCCGCCGGCCCCGCCACCCGCCGGCTCGCCCGCGAGCTCGGCGTCGCGCTCGCCGAGGTCAAGCCGACCGGCCGCGGCGGTCGCGTCACCCTCGACGACATCAAGGGCTTCGTCCGCGAGGAGCGCCAGCGCACCAAAACTGGCGGCGCGACGACCGCCGTGCCCGCCGGCAAGACCGTCGCCGACAGCTACGCCCACCCGCCGCTGCCGGACTTCTCCAAGTTCGGCGCGGTCGAGCGCAAGGCCGTTCCGAACATCCGGCAGACCATCGCCAAGAACCTGACCGTCGCGTGGCGCACCATGCCGATGGTCACGCAGCACGACCTCGCCGACATCACCGACCTGGAGGCGGGCCGCAAGCGGATCGTGGAGAACCTGCCCAAGGGGGCCCCGAAGATCACTATGACCGTGCTCGCCGTGAAGGCGGTGGTCGCGGCCCTGAAGGAGTTCCCGACGTTCAACAGTTCGCTCGACTTAAACGGCGGCGAGTTGATCGTGAAGAAGTATTTCCACATCGGCATCGCGGTCGACACCGAACGCGGCCTGGTTGTGCCGGTGATCCGCGACGCGGACAAAAAGAGCATCCGCGACCTGGCCGTGGAAGTGGCCACCCTCGCCGAGAAAGCCCGCACCGGCAAACTCGCCATCGACGAAATGCGCGGCGGCACGTTCACCATCACGAACCTCGGCGGCATCGGCGGCACCGCCTTTACCCCAATCGTGAACTACCCCGAAGTTGCGATCCTGGGGATGAGCCGCTCGGCGATGCAGGCGGTGGTGCGAGACGGGCAGGTGGTGCCGCGGCTTATGCTGCCGTTGAGTTTGACGTACGACCACCGGGTGGTGGACGGGGCGGATGGGGCGCGGTTCACGAGTAGGTTGGCGCAGTTGTTCAGTGATCCGATTCGGTTGTTGATGGAGAGTTAATATGTGGTACGCGAGCGTATACCGCTGATGAAATCGCGTGCTTCCAAGGTCGTATCACTTACGTTTCCCCCGCAAGTTGTGGACGGATGGCCGCCTTTCGCGAGCGAGTGCCTGCCCTTTGTCACATTGAAGAGTGGATATCGATTACGAACCAGCCCCTTGTTCATCAAAGGGCTTTCTCGTGACGACGTGATTTCCGCAGAATTTGACGATGACGGCCACGTTTCAGAGTGGCGACATATCCGCCGATCCGGCCATACGACGATGTGGCTGATGAGGCTGAGTCTAAAGAACGAGATTGGCAGACTTCTTGATTTGCTGAAAAACGCCGGTTGCTCGCTTGTCGATCTCGGTCAATATGGATGCTATGCCATTGATATTCCACCGAAAGTCCCCATTTACAAGATCGATCAGATCGTCGATTTGGTAAATACCGACGAAGTTGCGGTGGCTTTTCCGTCCATGAGGCATGAAGAGTAATCGCTTCGTTGCCAATGAATCGATCCGGGCGACCAAAACAACCCATGACCATCCTCACCTGGAACCTCTGTCACGGCCGGGCGGCGGGGGTGTGGGCGGTGCTTCAAAAGAACCTTTCGGCCGACCTTGTCTTCCTGCAGGAGTCGGACGAGCCCGAGTGGGCCGGCGACGGCGTGTGGGAGTCGATCCCGAACCGCACGCGAGGGAGTGCCGTGCTGGTGAAGGCCGGTCGGATTCGCCGCGTCCCGGTGCCCGGGTACCGCGGGTGGGTGACGGGCGGCGAATGGGTCGGCGGCGGTAACAACCCGCTCTTCGTCTTCAGCATCCACGCCCCGTCCGGGAACAAGACGCACCCGCGGCAGTCGTACGCCCGCGAGGTGCTGAAGATTCTCAAAACCCTCGATCGGATCGCCGGCGACGCGGACCTCGTCCTGGGCGGGGACTTCAACGTCGTCTGCGGCCACCGGCTGCCGGGCGAGCCGGTGAAAGTGACGAAGGCCGAACTCGCGGTTCTCGCCGACCTCGCGGCCCGCCGCCTCGTCTCCTGCTGGCCCGCCGCCCACCCGGGCCGGCCCCTCGCCCAGACCCTCCGCTGGACCGGCGACAAGACTCCGGGCAAGACCGTCCCGTACCACTGCGACGGCCTCTTCGTCCCCGCCGCGTGGGCCGCCGGCGTCGTGTGCGAAATCCTCACGTCCCGCGTCTTCGAGCGGAGCGACCACTACCCACTGGTGGCTTGGGTCGATCAGCCGGGAACCCCCTCCGACTAGTGCCTTGCCCCCACTAGCGCCTTGGCGCTAATCGCATGTTCTGAATTGGCAATGATTTGGGGAATGGACACGGTCGGAGGGGGTGTGTACTAGCGCCTTAGCGCCTTGCCCCTCTCATTTCAACGAGGCCGAGCCGAGCCTACGAGGGCCGCCCGTGGCTGGCGTCTACTAGGCGGCGTTTGGACCCGCTTCGAGAAGGGGAAGGATTCTGAGTTCCAGTTTCTGCGGCGTCGCGAACATCCCATACCGGCCCACGACCTCGCCACTCCGGTCGACCAGAAACTTGGTGAAGTTCCACTTGATCGAACCGGTGCCGAGGGTGCCCGCACGTTTTGTCTTCAAGTATTGGTAAAGCGGATGTGTGCTCAACCCGTTCACGTCGATTTTGGCGAACATCGGGAACGTGACGTCGTACTTCAGCGAGCAGAAACTTTTGATCGCCGCCTCGTCGCCCGGCTCTTCGTGCAGGAACTGGTTGCACGGAAACCCGAGCACGACCAGCCCGGCGTCCTTGTGCTTGCGGTAAAGGGCTTCGAGGCCCTCGTACTGGGGCGTGAACCCGCACTTGCTGGCGACGTTGACGATTAGCAGCACCCGGCCCCGGTACGGGGCCAGGGTGGTTTCGACGCCGTCGATCGTGGTGACGGGAATGTCGTAAAGGGACATGGGTCGTCCCTATTCTTTCGCCCGCCGCAGGTACTTGCCGTCTTCCGTCTGGACGACGATCGATTCGCCCTGGGCGATGAACGAGGGTACGTTGACGATGAGGCCGGTTTCGAGGGTGGCCGGTTTCGTCTGGGCCGCGGCCGTCGCCCCTTTGATTCCCGGCTCCGTCTCGACCACGGTCAGGGTGACCGTCTGCGGCAATTCCAGGTCGAGGGCCTTGCCCTCGTACGACGTGATCTTGCACGTATCGTTTTCGCGGAGGTAGAGGATCTTGTTCCCCACCATGTCGCCGTTGAGCGTCACCTGCTCGAACGTCTCCGAGTCCATGAAGACGAAGTCGGTGCCGTCCTTGTACGAGTACTGCATGTCCTTCGTTTCCAGGTAGGCGATGTCCACCTTGTCGTCCGGGTGGACCCGTTCCTGGGTGATGGACCCCGTTTTCAGGTTCTTGAGCTTGAGGTAGAGAATGGCCCGCCAGTTGCCGGGCGTGTTCAGGTCGCGGTCGAGGCAGTACCAGAGCTGGTTGTCCATATTGAGCACCATGCCCCGCCGCACGTCCACCATCTTGATCGAAGCCACGTCGCCGTCCTCCGTTGTGCGGGGCACCGCCCGCGAATCGTTGCTACCAGTCTCCTTATCTTAGATATTTCGTACCGCGGGGGTAGAGACACGGCGGGCGGGCGGCCAATGGGGTTCGACCGGGTAGACCGTAGCGGAAATTATTTTCTTCCGACTTCCAGACCGCGGGCCTTCGCGACAATTTTCCCGAATTCCGGGTTGGTCCGGAGCGGATCGAGGTCCGGGTCCCCGTCCACGAGGTCGAGGCCGAACCCGGTTTTGAGCGCGGCCCAGAGGTTGCGAAGTGCGTCGGCCGTGTCGTCCGGGTGGGCCTTGGACGTGAGGGCGAAAATGCAGCCGACCTGGTAAAGGTTCGGGGAATTGCCGTCGAGAAGCAGGGCGTCTTTGGCGTCTTGAAGTGCCTCGGCGCGATGGCCCTGCCGGGCGAGCAGAACTCCCCGGCCGGCCCGCGCCGGGGCGGAATCGGGAAAGAGATCGACGGCGCGATTCAGAACGGCAATCGCATCCTCACCCCGGTGCAGCCGTTCGGCCAGTAAGTGGGCCTTCATCTGGAGACCCGGGAGGGAAAGTGGATTCACTTTCAGGGCCTGTTCGACGTCGTTCAGCGCGGCCGATGGGTCCGTTTCTTCCTGCAACTCGGCGCGGCCGATCCAACTCAGTTCGTCGTTCGGTATGAGTCGGAGCCCGTCTTCCCGGTCCGCCTTGGCCCCGGCCGCTTTCCCCCGGCGCTCCCGCACGTCCGCCCGCAGGAAGTAGGTCCGCACCGGGGCGGACCCGAGGGCCAGACCGGTCGTGTAATCGGCCTCGGCGGCGGCAAGATTGCCCCGTGCGTCCTTCACGGCGGCCCGTTGCAAGTACGTTTCGGCTACGAGCGGAGCGAGTTTCACCGCCCGGTCGTAATCGTCCGCGGCCTGATCGAAGAAGTGCATCCGGCTGAACGCCAGGCCCCGGTTCCGCCAGGCCGGGGCAAACTCGGGACGAATAGCCAGGCAGGCACCGAAACTCATCGCGGCGAGTTCGTTCTGTTCGAGCGCAAGGTGAACGGTCCCGCGGACGAACCAGGCGGAAAAATCGGTCGGGTCGATCTGCGTCGCCTGGCGGAGGAGCGGGAGGGCGTCGCGGGGCCGGCCGAGCTGGGCCAGTTGACCGCCAATCAGGGCGAGATCTCGGGCCGATTTAAACTCGGCCGTAGAGGGCGGAGGGGATGGCGTACGGCTTCGGATCGCATCGAGGGCCTGCCGCTGGGACCGCACGGCCCCGGGGATCCGATCCCAGGCGTATCGCTCGGCGGTGGCGTTCCATTGCCCGGCCTTCGCGAGCCATTCCGACCGTTCTGGACCGTCCGCACGGCCGAGGGCTTCGAGGTATCCCAACTCGGCCTTGCGAAAGAACACTTCGCCCACGTCGGCCTTGAGTTGATTCCTTTCCGCGGCAGGCAAACGGCGGGCGGGTCCGTTCGTCAGCCACCCGTCGTCCTCCGTTGCACCGTACGGCGAGAGGAGATCGTTGAGACGGACGAATCCTTCGTCGAGTCGGGACCGGGATTGATTGCGGTCGTCCAGAAAGAGTTGAACCTCGGCGAATTTGGTGCGGTGGTCGGCGTACTGAGCCCGGGCGTCGAGATTTCGGGCCCGCTCCGCGGCGACGAACCAGGCCGCGCCCGCGCCGATCAGCAGAATGACCGCAAGCGTGGCCACGGACCCGGACGAGCTTAGCCGGGGATGCCGGCGGCCCCATTTCACCAGCCGCTCCTTCGTCGATGGGTTTGGGGCGAATTTAAGCGGCCTGTGTGAAAGGTGCCGTTCGATGTCTACCCGCAACTGTTCGGCAGTCTGATATCGCAGGGCGGGGTCCGGTGCCAGGCACTTTCGGACGATCGCCGCGGCTGCCGGTGACACGTCCCGGTTACCGTCCCGCGGCGACGGCGGCGGTTGCAACCGGTCGAACAACATGGCTTTCGCCGAGTCCCGGATTTGTCCTTTGTGGCTCGGATACGGGTTGCGACCGGTTAGTAGTTCAAAAAGAATGACCCCCAGTGCAAACAGGTCGGCCCGCCCGTCGAGTTCTCCCGTCCGGTTGAGGAGAATGTGCATCTGCTCCGGCGCCATGTACGGCAATGTACCACCGGCCGCTGCCCGGTCGGTCGTGTGGCGGAGCTTCGTGTCTTCTGCCAGGTTGAAGTCCAGCAGCATGGGCCGTCCGTCGTCGGTCAGCAGGACGTTGGCCGGTTTCAAGTCCCGATGCAGAATACCCCGGCGGTGGGCATGGGCGAGTCCGTCGGCCAACTGCGCGCCGAGGCACAAAACCGCTTCCACGTAAGACAGACCGTCGAGTCGGTCCCACCCGTCCGGGGCACCGGGTTCGGTGGTCGGGGCAGCGACGGGCGTCGGAACGGACGTGGGAGGCTGCTCGGTTTCCGCCGCGAGCGATCCACCCGAGGGTATCGTTTCCGCGGCGTGTCGGTGCACCGTACTTTTCAAATCGCGACCGGAATGGGGGAAATTCATCCGGCTGCGGACGTTGACGAAGACGTCCGCCAGCGTCGTTCGACCGAAGTACGGCATGCATACCGCTTGCAGCGAATCGAGCCGGTGGTACGAATAGATCGGTACGATGTTCGAGTGTTGGAGTTGGGCCAGCGTTTGCGATTCGCCGAATATGTCGCGGGCGACTTTCAGGGCGACCAGCCGGCCGTGGAGGTCGCCTTGTCGTGCGACGAATACGCGACCGAATGCCCCGCGGCCGAGTTCCTCGAGTAGGTGAAACCCCAGAAACATTTCTCCGGGATTGGGAAACGACTTGCACGGCACTTCGTCCGTGGCGGTCGAAAGAGATTGCAGGAGATCAACGAACCCCTCCACCGTTCCGTTCGGGACGGTCGGCGTTCGTTCGTTCGCCGCCAATTCAATGCGGGCGGTTGGCGGAAAATCGTGGGAATCCGAGTTAAGCAGGGAAGTCGGCATGGGGGCATCACTTGGGCAAACGGACTTCGCGGCCGCGAAGCGTGATGGAACCGGCACATTCAGTATGACACGCGAGAGATTCGCGGTTCGTGGCATTCAACGGATAATTCACTTCCCCAGAATGAAAAAAATCAAATGTTGAATTCGGCTAGCTGGGCGTCATAATTGCGGCCACAGCATACAGAATATGTATACAAAATATAAACCATTGTTTACACCGCGAACCTCATTCACGTCAGCGACAGTTATTTCAGGCCGAAGTGTATGCAGCAGTCGAGAGGGGTAATTCCGGTCAAATCGGCCTGAAACATGAGTTGAATTCCGACTCCCACGTGAATTCGGTCGCCCGACGCGGCCGTTCTCACCAATAGTAATAATACCGCCCCGCACGAACTGCAAATACCTTGCATGTCGAATATTTTCGCCCCATTTCATTTCGTGGCGTCGGGTATATATCCCCATCGGCCGAGATCCCCACCCGAGTCGTATGCCCATGAAATCGCCTCGCAGACCTTTCGGTATCGGATTTGTCCAACTCGAAGACCGGGCCGTCCCCACCGCCTTCGGCATCCCGTGGGCCGACCCGGGCCATTTGACGGTCAGCTTCGCGCCCGATGGCACGACGACTCCCCGCGGGCCGAGCGATCTTGCCGCGTTGTCGACTTCGGCCGGTGCCGACTGGGAGCGGGAAGTGCTCCGGGCGTTCCAGAGTTGGGCCTCGGTGACCAACGTTAATATCGGTGTCGTCGCGGACGGCGGGCAGCCGATCGGTTCGGCCGGGGCGGTGCAGGGAGATCCCCGGTTCGGCGACGTTCGCATCGCCGCCGCGGGGTTGACCCCCAACGCCTTGGCCAGCGCGAGCCCGTTCAGTTGGACCGGAACCACGTTCGCCGGGGACGTTTTGTTCAATACGAATGTTCCATTCCGGGTGAACGCGGATACCGGTACATACGACGTTTTCTCGGTCGCTCTGCACGAAGCCGGGCACGTGTTCGGCCTGGACCATTCGGCCCTTCCCGGTTCGGCGATGAACGAGTCGTATGCGAAGCGCGTCGGCCTTTCGGACGCGGACAGGGCCGCCGTCCAACAGATTTATGGAGTTCGCACGCCGGACGCGAACGAAGGCGCCCTGGGGAACGATACCGCCGCTCGGGCTACCGCCCTGAAGGCCAGCGGCCTCGTCGGCCGGGTCGTCGGTGACGGCGACCTCACGACCACGACCGACGTGGACTACTATAAATTCTCAACCCTTCCCACCCTCGGCCTGACCAGCATCACCCTACACCTCCAGGCGCAAGGGCTCAGCCTCCTCACCCCGCGGGTCACGGTCTACAACTCCGCCGGCCAAATCGTCGCCCAGGCCCAGAGTACCGATCCGCTGAACAACGATGTGGCCCTGAAGTTCACCAATGCCCTGTTCGGCGGGAATTTCACCGTCAAAGTGGAAGGAGCGACGGATGACGTGTTCGGCATTGGAGCATATCATCTAACCGTAGACACCCTCAATTTGACGACCCCCCTACCCCTTCTCAATTCGCTGCTGGCCCCCGTTACCGACGGACACCTGAACGACCTGCTTTCCACCGCGACCGATTTGACCGCACTCGCCCCGAAGGCCGATAATCGCTTCGACGCGACATACCGCGGAGTGATCGAAGATCGGCGGGATACGGACGCATACAAAGTCCGGGCCCCCGCCGGCGGTTCGGGACCCATCCAACTCAACGTCATGGTGTGGGGCACCGACGCCTCACCGCTCGCCCCGCGCGTGAAGGTGAACGACTCGGCCGGGAAACCCGTGGCGTTCCGGGTCCTGGCCAACGAAGGCGGCCTGTTCAGCGTCGAGGTCGATGGCGTTTTGCCGGGCGCAACCTATTACATTTCGGTATCCGCCCGGGACCCGAAGGGCGACAACGCGACGGGCAGTTATTTCCTCGGGGCGGATTTCAACACGTTCGACCCGACGACGTTCGACGGCCTCACCTCCGGAACGATCGATTCGAGCGCTTCCCAAACAGATTCGCTCCACGTGAGCGACGCGAGCGTTTTCCAGTTCGCCCTCGCGGCGTCGTCTGCCCGGGCCGGAGACGAGATACGGATGATCCTCGAAGACAACGCGGGCCGGGTCGTCTTTTCTCTCGACGCAACTGCCGGTCAACCCCTCGTCACCACCGCGGCGTACCTCGCGGCCGGGAACTATACCGTGCGGTATTCTTACATTGGAAGCTCCCCCACCCCTGCCGTCCGGTATGATCTTTACCTGATCCGGTTAAGTGATGACATTGGTCCGTATGCCACACAGACGACGAAGCCCGGAGGCAGAGTTATGCCGCCGACAACCAGCGGTGGCGGTAACGGATACAGTTACAACGGGTCGTCCTCCGCCAACCCCAACGGGCAAGTTTACTACTTCTAATTGTTCCTTCGCGTTCGGACTCCACCTCCAATCACTGGCAACCTGCC
>DASXPC010000079.1:0-7989 GCA_036493815.1 Fimbriiglobus sp.
GTCTGATTCCGATCACGCGGGACGTGCCCGATCTTCGGCTTTACCTCGACAACCTGCCGCTCGTCCTTTTGCTGACCGGCTTCGCGTTCCGCGGCGTCGGTTTGTATCAGGTTCAACGGTTGAACCGGGCTCGGGAAGAACTGGCTGCGCTCGCCCGCGGCGTTGGCCTGCTCGTGCTGGGGGTGATGGCGACGAGCTTCGCCAGGCAGGCCGCGTACGAGAGCCGGGCGGCGGTGATCCTGTTTGCTGCCCTCGCTTACGCCGGGGCTGCCACGAGTCGCAGATTGTCCTGGTTCGCCCTCGGCCGGCTACGGGCGAAGGGGTACAACCAGAGCCACGCGCTCATCGTCGGCACCGGCCGGCTCGCCCGCCGCACCGTCCAAGGCCTGAACGCAGCCGGCTGGACCGGTATCCGCCCCGTTGCATTCGTGGACGACCACGCGAATCCCAACTCCACCGCGATTTCGGTAGCCGGGCGGATCGACGAATTGCCAAAGCTGGTCGAAACGCTTCACGTCGAACATGTCTTCATAGCCCTGCCGCTGAACCGCTACGCCGACGCCCGGCGAGTTTTCGACGTCCTGTCGCAATCGCTAGTCGAAGTCCGACTCATCGCCGACGCCCCGGCCATGGCCGGGTTGTCGTTCACAACCAGCACTCTTCACGGCATGCCGGTGATCGGCCTCCGAGAGAACATGCAGTTCGGCGTCAACGTCGCAGTCAAGCGCGTCATGGATCTCGCCTTGTCCTTCGTCGGTCTCGTCCTACTGTCGCCCCTTCTGGCCGTGATCGCCCTGCTCGTGAAAGCCACCAGTCCCGGCCCGGTTTTCTACCGCCAGGAGCGGTGCAGCCTGAACGGCCGGACGTTTGCCATGTTGAAGTTCCGAACCATGCCCGTGGACGCGGAAGCGAAAACGGGCCCGGTCTGGGCGGCTGCGAACGATTCCCGACGCACCCGGCTCGGCGCGTTTCTGCGGGCGACGAACCTGGACGAACTGCCGCAGATATTCAACGTGATGCGCGGGGAAATGAGTTTGGTGGGACCCCGCCCCGAACGGCCGGTGTTCGTCAGCCGATTCAAACGCTCCGTCCCGAACTACATGGCCCGCCACGCCGTCAAAGCCGGTCTCACAGGATGGGCCCAGGTCAACGGTTGGCGCGGCAACTCCTCCCTGAGAAGACGGATTCAATTCGACCTGTACTACATCGCCCACTGGAACCCGCTGTTCGATCTGCGGATCATTTTCCTGACAGCGGTGCGGATGCTGTTCCGAACGCAAAAGAACGCGTATTAACCGGCCGCATTCCGTCCGTCCGAGCGAGTGGACACTATCCCGTCGCGACGATACCGGAGCACGATTCCCCCGGGCATCGAGCCATCGAGTGGAACAAAACTTGACATAGAATACGGGGATCATGAAAAAGCCAATCACGGCGACGTTGCTCTTGGCCAGTGCCCTCACCTTCATTGTTTTCGTGTCGATTGCCTTGGGCGTCTGGTTCGTATCGGCCGAATTGAACCGTCGGGCGGACCAGGTTTTCGGCAGGGCGAGTACGGCTCTCGACCGGGCCCAGTCGATCGCCGTGGCGATCGGCGAGGCCATCGATTCGGCCGAGGCGGAGTTGAAAGCCGGTCGAGCCTCACCGGGGCCTCCGGATAAAATTCCCACCGTTCAGAAAGCGCTTCTCCGATCCGCCCTCAAGGATGCCCCGGTTCGCGTGAAGACCGCGGAAAAATCCGTACGAATGCTGGGCGATCTCATGGTGGTGGCAAACGCGGCACTGAACTCGGTCCAGGATATTCCCGGCCTGCCGGCGAAGGGTGCCGCCGCTTTGCCGGATTTGCAGCAGAAATTGTCTCAATCCGCCCAATCTCTGACGAAAGCGGAAGCCATTCTGAATACGACGACCGGCCGGAAGGACGACGCGATCGCTGCCGACGATTCTCGTGAGATCGAACATGCCCTCGCCGAAACCCGCAGAGTCGTAGGGGATGTGACGGGGAAACTTACCATGTTGCGTGAGGAAGTCGAAACGTATCGCGTGCAATTCCCCCGTGCGGTCCGGTTCGCAACATGGTCGATCGCGATATTGTCATTTTTTGGTGCGATCGGCCAGATCGCCCTGGTGCGGTGGTGCGTGAGTATTTTCCGGGGTAGCGGCACCGTCTGATCGGTTTTCAGGCATAACTTCTGTCGGGATTGCGGTCGCCTCCACTTGATATTCCCAAACCAATGCCGTCATCGTTGCGATGGCATCATCCACGGCAATCTCATTCCCAAATTGCGATCATTATGATGCCAAGTCCATTGATCACATTTCTCGCGACGGGCGTAATTTTTTTGGTGTACCTGGGATTTATCGGGCGAGCCGTACTGCGGCCGCACCGGGAGCCGACGTCCCGCGTGGCCTGGGTTGTCGTGATGGTGGCACTGCCTGTTGCCGGAATCATCTTCTATGTCCTGTTTGGAGAAACCAATGTCGGCCGCCGCCGGGTGGCACGCATGCGCGGCGTACTGGCACGGCTGCCGAATCCGGCCGAGACGCCGGGTGCCGATGCGTCGGACCTACAACCCGATATTACTCACGATTACGCCCATCTGTTTCGGGTGGGGCACTCGATCAACGGCTTCGATCCAGTGGGCGGAAACCGTGCGATTCTCCAATCGGACTCGAATGCAGCGGTAGACGCAATGATTTCGGACATCGACGGGGCGAAGGATCACGTCCACCTGAGTTTCTACATTTGGCTGGCGGATAATAATGGACTTAAGATGGTCGATGCGTTGAAGCGGGCCGCCGCACGCAATGTGGCTTGCCGGGCGATGGCCGACGGGTTGGGTTCCCGAAGCCTGATCGCGTCCGAACACTGGAAATCCCTCCGGGATGCCGGAGTGAAAGTCGCCTCCGCTCTCCCAATCGGGAATCCGCTCCTGCGTCCCTTTCGTGGGCGGATTGACCTGCGCAATCACCGCAAGATTCTGGTCATCGACAATTCCATTACTTATTGCGGCAGTCAAAACTGTGCGGACCCCGAATTTCGCGTGAAAGCGAAGTACGCGCCGTGGGTCGATGCCATGATCCGGTTCGAAGGACCGATTGCCCGTCAGAATCAACACTTATTTATCAGTGATTGGATGGCTCAAGTCGATGAAGACATATCCGACTATTTGCGGCAACCGCTTGCCCCCGGTACACCCGGGCTGACGGCACAGGTGATCGGCACGGGGCCCACCGTCCGGTATTCCGCAATGCCGGAAGTCTTTGAGACCCTGATGCACGCCGCCCGCCGGGAAATATTCATAACGACCCCCTACTACGTACCGGACGAATCGATGCAGGGAGCTCTTTGCGCCTGTGCCAGGCGGGGCGTTTTGACCACCATCATATTCCCGGCCCGGAACGATTCCTGGATCGTGGGTGCGGCCAGTCGGAGTTACTACGGCGACTTGCTTGCCGCCGGAGTCAGAGTATTCGAGTACGAAGGGGGCCTGCTGCACACCAAATCGCTGACCTTGGATGGAGTCGTCACACTGATCGGGTCGGCCAACATGGACCGTCGGAGTTTTGACCTTAACTATGAAAACAACATACTTTTTTACAATGAGCGGCTCACGGCAAACGTGCGCCAACGCCAGGAGCAATACCTCGCCCAATCACATGTCGTAACCGCCGAAATGGTGGCCCAATGGTCCGTGCCACGCCGCCTCTGGAATAACGCCATCGCAATGCTCGGCCCCATATTATGAACGATCCGGGTTCATCTCCTTGTCAACGGTGTTGCTCTTTCGGACCACGCGGGGTCTCGTTATCCATGAACTCTGAAGCGATTCGACGACGGATTCTCGATCCGCAATTCTTTTGTCTCACCCCCGAGGGTGAAATTTCTTGTGCATCGCCTTCAACCGGGCCGCGTCGACGTGAGTGTAGTGTTGGGTGGTGGCAATGGAAGAATGGCCGAGGAGTTCCTGTACCGTCCGCAAATCGGCCCCGCCGGCGAGGACGTGTGTGGCGAAACTGTGTCGGAGCGTGTGCGGGCTGACCGTGCCGGGTAGCCCGGCCCGGAGGCAGTACTTTTTCACGATCTTCCACAGGACGATGCGGGAAAGACGTTTTCCGGTGCGGGACGTGAAGACAATAACCGGATCGCCCGGAACTCCGGCATCGCTGAGGTAAGCCCGAAGCGACTCGACCGCCTTTCGCCCGAGCGGCACGACCCGCTGTTTGTTCCCTTTCCCCACGCACTTGCAGAACGCCGCGTCGAGGTAGAGGTCCGACCGTTTCAGGTTCACTACTTCGCTGGCCCGGCAACCGGTCGCGTAGAGCGTTTCCAATAAGGCCCGGTCCCGCAGGTAGAATTTGTCCCCCGCACGCGGACCGCCGAGTAACTTGTCGACGTTCTCCGGCGACAGAACTTCCGGAATCCGCTCCCAGAGTTTGGGTGAGCCGAGCAGATCGACCGCCGTCGGATCGGCGCGTTCTTCCAGGCGGAGGAAGCGGTAGAAGGTCCGCAGCGCGACGACGTGCCGGGCGATGCTCGGGGCGGCCAGGGATTGGTCGTGCAGGAAGCCGACGTACCGGCCGAGGTCTTTGAGCGTCGGCTTCTTGTAGTCCACGGGCGGGACGAGTGCGATCCACTCGGCGAACCGGTTCATATCCCTGCCATAGGCCTGGACGGTGTTATCGCTCAGCCCCCGTTCGGCCGAGAGGTAATGCCGGAACGCGGCCACGTCGGATTGGAGTTCGGCAGACATAAGGAAATTATCGAACCGCGAAGCCTTCTCCCCCGACCCGATCGCCCGATCAGCCACTTGCCGAGAGCAAAGATCGTAGGATCGGTCGCAACTTCCCGATTGCCCGGCCGCGGTGACTGAGGGCGTGTTTGACGACCGACGACAATTCGCCGAAGGAACGGTGGTATTCCGGGATCACGAAGAGCGGATCGTACCCGAAGCCGCCTTCGCCGTGCGGTTCGGAGGCGATACGACCCCAGCATTTCCCGTCCACGACGGCGACAATTTTCCCCGTCGGGTCGGCCAGGGCGGCGGTGCTAACGTAATAGGCCGCCCGCTCGTCGCCGGTTTTGTCCGACAATTCAGTGAGAAGTTTCGTGTTGTTCGCCACGTCGTCGCCGTGGGTGCCGGCCCAGCGTGCGGAATAAACTCCCGGCTGCCCGCCGAGGGCAGGCACGACGAGGCCGCTGTCTTCGCCGAGTACCCACTGTTTCAACACGGGGGCGAGTGTGACCGCTTTCAGACGTGCATTCTCTTCGAACGTCGTCCCCGTTTCCTCAACTTCCGGAGCTTTCGGGTAGGGTGCAAGGTCTGTCACTTCGACGAGATCGGAAAGCAATTCGATCAGCTCGCGGAGTTTTTTCCTGTTCCGACTGCCGAGGACGAGGCGCATGCGGAGACTCGGGGAAAATGGTCCGGTAACGGAACTGCCGGGATCTCAATTTCCGGCGTTCCGTCATACCCTTTAAACGGACCGGTTCTAAGCCGGCTCCAACATTGCCCGCAGGCCCCGGTCGGCGAACTGTTCGACGTAGAGTTCCGCCCGTTCCAGATGGGTGATCAGAACCGGGCATCGACCGGTGTGATACGCCTGCCACATACGGTACATGGCCTCTTCCCGACCGTAATGGGTCAGGTCCATGACCGCGTTGACGACGGCGATCAGGTTTTGATTCTCCGCTTTGAGGAGCACGAGTTTGACTTTACGGATAGCCTGGCGGGCGGGGTGCGTTTTCATGACTGCCCTCGGTGGCAGGCCGGGCCACGGACCCGAGAACCGGTGCGACCCGGCGGTACTCCATTCTACTTGACGGATGGTACCGGGAAAAATGAAGTCGGGCAAATGAGGAATTGGAGAAAGGTGGGCTTTCGAAATCTCCCTTCGGTTCGACCGTATCCGCACGACCCCTCGTCTGGTAAACTGCCAGTCCGCCGAGTTTCCTTTCCCGGAGCCCGCACATGCCTGCCATAACCCGCCGTTCGTTTCTGAAAACCTCTTCCCTCGCGGCGACGCTACCGGCTTTGCTTGTCCGCCCGGCCGGGGCCGTTCTGGCGGGCGAAAAAATCACCGTCGGCTTTATCGGCGTCGGCGTGCAGGGCCGCGGCCACGTGAATTCACTTCTCAATAAGCCGATGGTGGAAGTCGTTGCCGTTTCGGATGTGGTGAAGGAACGGCTCGACGCGGCCATCGAAATGGTGAATAAGAAATACGCCGCCCGTGTAAAGGCGGGCACCTACGCCGGAGCGAAAGCCTACCAGGATTTCCGCGACCTGATCCGGCATCCGGGGCTCGACGCGGTGTTGATCGCCACGCCGGACCACTGGCACGCGATCCCGTGCGTTTTGGCGGCCCGTGCGGGCAAGCACATTTATAGCGAAAAGCCACTGACACAGAACATCGCCGACGGCCGGTGGGTGGCGAACGAGGCGAAGAAGGCCGGCGTGGCGTTTCAGACGGGCAGCCAGCAGCGGAGCGAATACGGCAATCGATTTCGCACGGCGGTCGAGTGCATCTGGAACGGCCGAATCGGAACCTTGAAGACCATCCGGATCGGCGTTGGCGGGCCGCCCGTTCCGTGTGACCTGCCGACGCAGGACTGCCCGCCCGGCACCGACTGGGACACCTGGCTCGGGCCGGCACCGGACCGCGGATACAACGAAATCCTCTGCCCGAAGGGGGTTCACAAGCACTTTCCCCTGTGGCGTAATTACCGCGAATACGCCGGCGGCAGCCTCGCCGACATGGGGGCCCACCACTTCGACATCGCCCAGTGGGCCATGCACATGGACGAATCGGGGCCCACCTCGATCACGCCGCCGGCCGACCCGAAAAAAGGGGCGGGATTACGGTTCGGTTACGCGAACGGGGTGACCATGATCCACAACGAATTCGAGAAAGACCCGAAGACGGGCAAAACTCTGAATGCGGATTGCGTGTTCGAAGGCACGGACGGGACGATTTACGTCGGGCGTGGCGAGCTGCGGGCGACCCGTGAGGCCATCTTGAAAGACCCGTTCGCCGCGACCGACAAGAGGGTGTACCCGTCACATAATCACGAACAGAACTGGCTCGATTGCATCGTGGCGAAGAAGCCGTGCATCTGCACGGCCGAAACGGGCCACCGGTCGGCGACGGTCTGCCACCTGGCAAACATTGGGTATCGCGTCGGACGCCAACTCGACTGGGATCCGGTGAAGGAACGGTTCGTCCACGATGGCGAGGCCGACAAACTCCTGAGTCGCGAACCGCGGGCCAAGTGGAAGGTGGTTTAGGTCAGGCGTATTTGAGGAGGTTCTTGACGTCGTTCGGGCTCAATGGGCTATCGAATTTGCAACCGTGAACCCAATGGCCTGTTCGATCGGCCATGACCCGGACAACGCGACAGGAAAGTTGATGGAAAGGAAGGTCTCGTCCCATCCCCAGTTCGACGGATAAGACCGTTCCCGTCTCGAACCGGCGGGCCAGCAAGATGCCAATCCCCTCGGCCGATACGTCCCGGACGAGGACCGGCCAGGATTCTTCGAATCCGCTTTCGCCGTGGACGCCGGTGTCGACGACCCCGCAACTTCCGACTTCCAGGGGAAATCGGATAAAGGCCCGACGGTTGGCGCCTTTTTTGGGTGCCGTGGAAGACACCGGCTGGGAGATCGTTCGGAGCGGCCCTGCATCCAAAGTGTCCCGGGCAGTCAGGAGCTTGAAAAACTCCAGACAGGTTCGCGGCCGACGGTTCGGGTCGGGCGAAAGGGCGGCGGCAATGGCCGAATCGACGCGCTTGCACACCTCGGGCACTAGCGTACGAACCGGACTGTAATCGCCCTTCATTTTCTTTCCGAGAATCGCCATCGGCGTTTTAGCCGTAAACGGAACCTTGCCGGTCAGCGTGTTGTACAGCGTCGCACCCAGAGAATAGATGTCGCAGAGTACGCCCGCGGTCTTGGCGTTGACAAACTGCTCCGGGGCCATGAAGTTCGGCGT
>DASXPC010000080.1:0-5363 GCA_036493815.1 Fimbriiglobus sp.
CCCGGCGACCTTGCCGAGTTGCAGCACCTGTTCCGGCGTGGTGGTGGCGAACAGGTGCATGGCCCGGGCGACGATCCCGGTCCAGCCGGTCTGGTGGCTGGCGCCGAGCCCGGCCCCGTTGTCGCCGTGGAAGTACTCGTAGAAGAGGATCAGGTCCTTCCAGTGCGGGTCGGTCTGGAACTTCTCGGTGCCGCCGTACACCGGGCGGTGGCCGTCCTTGTCCCGCAGGAACATGTTCGCCAGCCGCCGGCCGATCTCCTCGGCCACCTGGTAGAGGGTCATCATCCGGCCGGACCCGGTCGGGCACTCGACTTTGAAGTCGTCGCCGTAGTAGGCGTAGTACTGCAACAGCGCCCGGACGATGAGGCCGTTCACCGGCATCCAGATCGGCCCGCGCCAGTTCGAGTTGCCGCCGAACATGCCCGAGTCCGACTCGGCCGGCAGGTAGTCCACCCGGTACTCCCGGCCGCCCGCGTTCATGACGAACGGGTGCTTCTCGTGGTACTTCGACAGCGACCGGATGCCGAACGGGCTGAGGAACTCGTTCTCGTCGAGCAACTTCTCCAGCACCCGGCGGAGCTTGGTCTCGTCGAGAATGGACGCGAGGTGTCGCCCGGCGACGCCGGGCTTCACCGGGTCGTGGATGGCCGCGCGAATCTCGGGCCGGGACTCCAGGAACCACTTGAACCGTGCCCCGATCTCGGGGTACTTCTTGACCAGTTCGCCCTCGAACATGGTGGCCGCGCAGAGCGGCAACAACCCGACCATGGACCGCACCTTCAGCCGCTCGGCCCGGCCGTCGGGCAGCCGCAGCACGTCGTAGAAGAAACCGTCCTCCTCGTCCCACATCCCCGTCTCGCCGCCGACGTGCGTCATGGACGAGGCGATCCACAGGAAGTGCTCCACGAACTTCAGGGCCATGTCCGCGTAGTCCGGGTCGGTCATCGCCAGCTCGGCGGCGATCTCCAGCATGTTCTGGCTGAATAGGGCCATCCACGCGGTGCCGTCGGCCTGCTCGAGGTAGCCCCCGGTCGGCAGGGGCGAACTGCGGTCGAACATGCCGATGTTGTCCAGCCCCAACCCCCCCCCCCCTCGAACACGTTCCGCCCGGTTCGGTCCTTGCGGTTGACCCACCAGGTGAAGTTCAGGAGCAGCTTCTGGAAGTTGCTCTTGAGCCACTCCGTGTCGCCACGCCCGGTCTTCGCCTTATCCAGCCTGTAGGTGAAGATGGTGGACCACGCGTGGACCGGCGGGTTCACGTCGCCGAAGTTCCACTCGTAGGCGGGAATCTGCCCATTGGGGTGCATGTAACGCTCGCGGAGCATCAGCTTGAGCTGCTGCTTGCCGAAGTCCGGGTCCACGAGGGTCAGGGCGAGGACGTGGAAGGCGAGATCCCACGCGGCGTACCAGGGGTACTCCCACTTGTCCGGCATCGAGATCACGTCGCCGTTGTACATGTGGTGCCAGTGGTCGTTTCGGGGCGACGCCTTGCGGTTCTCCTTGAACGGGTCGGAGCCGCGTTCCTCGAGCCACTTGTCCACGTCGTAGTGGTAGAACTGTTTCGACCACAGCATCCCGGCCAGTGCCTGCCGCATGACGTTCGCGCCGTCGGCGCCGACATGGGCAGGACCCAGAAGCTCCCGTCGGCGTCGCGGACAACCCACTGACCGGTGGACCGGTCCACGAAAATGCCCACCACCCGCTTCCGTACCGTGAGCATGGTTCACTCCCTCACAGAAAGATCCTTCCGGAAAACACCATCTTCGCCTACCGCGCCACACCGATCCTCAATGCCGTCAAGTTGTCTCCTGTTACCGCACCCCTGGGTTCGGCCGCCCCGCGTTGCACCCGCTGTGATCGGAGTAAGCCCGGACACAGCAAATCGAATACCATGTCTCTGATTCGTGGTGAAATCAACGGTATCCGGGCAGTGTGACTGTGTCGTGTACAACTCGGCCTCGCGTCCTTACCTGTCGTGCGATTATTGGTGCGTCGTACTCGCACGCCACCGGCCCGGTCGGTGCCAGATCCGCACAGACTCGGGCTGCCCTGGCTGCTGACCGCGCCCGGTTACCGGCAACGAGTCCCGTGGTGTCGTCCGGCGGAGCCGGCACTACACCGCCTGCAGAACGGCTGTCGGGTGGCGAACGCGCGAACATCGTTACCCTTTACAAGGGCTAATGAACGGCGGCGTTTTCGGAGCCATAGGCCGAAGAGCTCTGCTTCTCTCAGGTAGACCTGGGTGGTCAGCCGGGAATAGCCGGTTCTATCGAGGACTCCCAGGAACGACGCGAGCCTCTCGGAATCGGGACTGGCTCGCAACGGTCACCGAAACCCGCGACCTGTGCTTGTCTGAACGCTCACGCATTATGTCCCAATTCGAATCTAGTTCGGCTGAATACTCAATCCAGTGAGACCGAAACATCTTCCCGAAACCAACTTCGGAGCGTCGGCCGAACTAGGAATGACTGTCATCTCGGATTCGCCCCAGTGTGGCTTCGCAGCAGTTCCGGAACCACTCGACGATTGGTGAGTAAGGTCGGCAATCGAGTTGTCGGAAGGATCGGCCATGAGAACAAGTTGGCCTCGGCGGCGTCTGTGTCGCGGTGGACTTAGACGGCGGTATCGGGCCAGGATCCGGCTGCCGGGATGCTCCGACTGATCCGCAGGAACTCGGCCACGGCGTAGGTGAACACCCCCGATTCCCCCTGTGGCGCCCGCATGGGCGCGTCGGTAACGCCCTCCATCGGGGCCAGGATCAACGCTGGTTCGTCGGGCGGTCTCAGTTTTTCACTTGCCCCGCTCCGATCGCCACCTTCCAATGATCGAGGCGGGCAGACGTTCCCGGAGGGTCTTCGATGCGAAATCAGAGACGAGTCTTGTTGCTGTCGGCCGGTGCGGCGATTCTCTTCGTCGGCGGTCAGACCCCTCGCCCCTCCCTGCCGCCGATCCCCGCCCCGCAGCGAATCCCCGAGCCCGGCCCGGCGACCGATCAGCCCTACGCCCCGCGGGCGATCCTGCCGGGCGGCATCGTGATGACCCTCTACCCGCCCGGGTCGAAGTACCTGAAGGCCGACAAGGTGAAGGAAGCCGAGAAGTACAACCTGAGCAAGGACGTCCCGGGCCGCATCAATAGCATCGTCAACATTCACAACCCGTCGATCGAAGTGCACCTCGTCGACCGGAGTCTGAACACCGGCTCGGTCGTCATCCTCGTCGCCGGAGGCGGGCACAACACGCTGAACGTCGGCACCGAAGGGGCGGACTTCGTCCCGTTCTTCTACAACTACGGCGTCAACACGGTGATCCTGCGAAACCGCCTCCGCCGGGACGGGTACAACCCGAAGACCGACGCGGTCTACGACGCCCAGCAGGCGATCCGGATGGTGCGGGCCTACGCCAAGGACTGGCGGTTCGACCCGAACCGGATCGGGATCATGGGCTTCTCGGCCGGGGCCGAACTGGCGGCCCCGGCGGCGATCGCGTTCGCCGACTTCGACAAGGCGAACGCCGACCCGGCCGACCCGTTCGCCGGCACCTCGTCCCGGCCCGACTTCGTCGGCATCGTCTACCCCGGCCCGACGCCGTTCGCCCGCGGGGCCAAGCCGCTCATCCCGCGGAACACGCCCCCGGCGTTCATCATTAGCGCCGGGTCGGGCGACAAGGTCCACGCCGCCTGGGCGAACGACTACTTCACCGCCATGCTCGCCGTCGGCCTGCCCAACGTCGAAATGCACATCTACGCCAACGGCTTCCACCCCGGCAGCGGGTCCACCGGCGGCCTGACCGACCGCAAAAACACCCCCTTCGGCACCTGGCACCTCCGCTTCATCGACTGGTTCCGCGACCTCGGCTTTTTGCAGGAACCCGGCGTCGAAACGAAGGCGGCGAAAGACTCCGCCGCCTACGCCAAGCGCCCGGCGGGGAGACGGGGCAGAAATTAGCGGACGGACGGACCCGACGATTGGGCGGGGTTCGAGTCTTCGTCGGTCGGCCGTTCGCCGGCGGCGGGAATAGGAATCCGTATTACGGACCGCAACTTTCCAGGAGACTCACCATGCTTCCACTCCTGCTCGCGGTCGCGACGGCCGCACCCGCCCAGCCGCCGGCCGACCCGCCCCTCCGCGTCGCCGTCGTCGGCCTCGTCCACGGCCACGTCTCGGGCTTCCTCCAGGCGAACCGCAAGCGGGCCGACATCGAGATCGTCGGCGTCGCCGACCCGGACAAGGCCCTCGCCGCCAGGATCGCCGCCCGCTACGCCCTGAAGGCCGACCTCTTCTTCACCGACACCGAGGAGATGCTGACGAAGGTCAAGCCGCAGGCCGTGCTCACCTACACGAGCACGTTCGACCACCGCAAAGTGGTGGAGCTGTGCGCCAAGCACGGCGTCCACGTCATGATGGAGAAGCCGCTGGCGGTGAGCCTCGACGACGGCCTGGCGATGGCGAAGGCCGCCGCCGAGGGAAAGATCCACGTCCTCGTGAACTACGAGACGACCTGGTACCGGAGCAACAAGGCCGCGTACGACCTCGTCCACGAGAAGGCCCTCGGCGACGTCCGCAAGATCGTCGTCCACGACGGACACCGCGGGCCGAAGGAGATCGGCTGCGGCCCCGAATTCCTCGGCTGGCTGACCGACCCGAAACTCAACGGGGCCGGCGCCCTGTTCGACTTCGGCTGCTACGGCGCCGACCTCGCCACCTGGCTCCTCGACGGCCGGCGGCCCGACTCGGTGACCGCCATCACGCAGCAGATCAAGCCGCACATTTATCCGAAGGTGGACGACGAGGCCACGATCGTCCTCGCCTACCCGAAAGCGCAGGTGATCATCCAGGCGTCGTGGAACTGGCCGTTCGACCGGAAGGACATGGAAGTCTACGGCGAGACCGGGTCGGTCGTCACGGTCCGCCAAAACGACGTCCGCGTCCGCCGTAGGCGGGGGGCCGAGGAACTCGTCGCCGCGAAGCCGCTACCCGCCCCGCACGCCGACTCCGTGTCGTTCCTCCGCGCCGTGATCAAAGGGGACGTCAAACCCGACGGCCCCTCCGCCCTCGACACGAACCTGACCGTGACCGAAATCCTCGACGCCGCCCGCCGCTCGGCCGCGGCGGGGAAGACGGTGACACTGCCGGTTACGCGGGGAGCGGGGAAGTAGCGGTCAGTTTGTTTTCAGGAGTTCATAGAGGCCGTTCGCCCACAGGGGTAATTCGAGTTGTCTATACGGTGTCAGCGGGCGCTCAAATGCCGCCAGTGATGGGCGCTTGAAACCCGGCCATTTTACGGAGGCGGGAATTCGCCGTAAGTCCTTCCCGGTTGCTACCAGGCACCGGGGGGATAGTCATGGCGAACCGGCTCAAAATGGC
>DASXPC010000081.1:0-19950 GCA_036493815.1 Fimbriiglobus sp.
TGGAAGTGCGACTGCGTTGAGGCCGACGTTGACGCCGAGAGTGATGGTGTAGAGGACGAGGTAGCCGATCGGTTCCGCGGCCGACGACCGCTTCGACCCGAACGTCCAGAACTTGTTCGCCACGAAGCCGAACGCCATGCCCGTGAGGTAGGACAGCCCCTTCGCGAATGCCGCCGATTGGTCCACGGAGAGAAGCGTCCGATAGACGCAGAAGTCGATCAGGACCGCGGTCGTGCCGACGACCAGGAAGCGGAGGAACGCCCGGCGGGTGGCCGGGTCAACCCGCGGCCCGTGCGGCAAAGTAACGTTCCCAACCGCGGTACTCGTCGAGATCATGCGGTGTCCCCCATCCAATGTATTTGTCCGCCTCGAACACCCGGACGTCCCGGCCTGCTTCGATCAGAAGGTTCGGCACGCTATCGAGGTAGAATTCGCCGTTGACCCGCTCGTCGCGGCGGATCAGGTCGTCGATGCCGGCGGCGAGGCAGCTTGCCGAGCGAAACCAGAACGTGCCCGTGACCGCGTGGTCGTGCGTCGGCGTGTCGGATAGAGGCACTTTCACCGATACACGTTCGACCCGGCCGGACGCGTCGGCCTTCACCCACCCGTGGGCGGTCGGTTTCACCAGCACCTTCGCGTCGTGGCGGTAGGTCCAGATTGCGCACGCGACGCTGGGTGTCGTGGTCAGGCGGGCGAACGCGGCCGGATCGTAAACGTGCGTGTTGTCGCACGCCGTCACGAGGACGTCCTCCGCGTCGTCCAATTTCGTCTGGGCGAGCCGCACGCTACACGCCTGGCCCTGCGTGAGTCCGGGGGCGACGACCACGCCGCACCCGGGGAAGAATCCGCGGAGCCGGCGGTCGATGCCGAACCGGGCCACGTGCTCCGGGTGGACGACGAACACCGTACGGCTCGCGGGGGGAAGGTCGTTCACCGCCCGCACCACCATCGGCACGCCGCCCACCGGGATGAGTGGCTTCGGCACCCCATACCCGGCATCCGCGAACCGCTTGCCGAGCCCGGCCATCGGGACGACCAGTTGCATTCTCACCCCCCACCCTGACCATTCCCCTCAGGGGGAGAGAGTGTCATTTCCGGGGCGAACCCCGCGAACACGGCCCGTTCCACCTCTTCCGGCAGGTCGACGAACAGGCCGAACCGCCGCGAGCGAATCATCGTGATCGGGCCGAGATGGGGGAAGACCAATTTCACCCACTGCCGGCGTGGCACGCCAAGGGTCGTACCGACGATCGCCCGGAGCACGCCGTTGTGCGTGCAGGTCACCGTATTTCCGTCGTGGGTGAACCGCTCGTCGGCGAACTGCGCGATTCGGGTCGCCACGTCGGCCGAGTTCTCGCCGCCGGGGAATTGCGGGTCTTCTCCGCGCTGCCATGCGGCGAACACCTCGGGGAACAGTTTTTCGGCCTCGGCGATCGAGTGCCCCTCGAACCGGCCGTAGTCGATCTCCCAGAGCCGGTCGTCGGGCGTCGGTTCGGGCAGCGGCAGCAACGCGTACGACTTCCGGCAGCGGTTCGCTGGAGAGACGTACCCGCGGACGGGTTGAACTTCCGCGGCGGCGGTAACGAGCGGGCCGGGCGGGTCGATCGGGAGGATGTCCGGGTTCGACCGGCCGAGAAAGATCCGCTGGTTCCCCGGCCGGCCGTTCAAAGGCGTCGCCGCGTGGCGGAAAGCCAGATGCCGCGTCGCCCGGTCGTGAAATTCGCCGCGGAACTGGCGTTCGAACGCGGCTACGAATGCTTCGAGTTCGCGGCCCAGGTCGGGCCGTGCCGGGTCGAATTCCCGCACCGCCTTTCGCCGGGCGAGGTCGAGAAACAGCGGGCCGAAGAGGTCGCGGCCGTCGGGGAATACGGCGAAGTATCGGTCCAGGAGTGCCGTACCCGAATCGGCAATGTTCTCCCGCGTCACTAGTTTCAGAAGATTCCCCATCAGGAATTTGAGCACGTGGTAGGCGAACTCGTGCCGGTCCCGCGGGGTCATTGGTTTCGACTGCCGCACCTCGCGGTGCCCCGCGGCGTCGCATTCGAGTTCCCGGTACGAAACCACGCCGGCCCGGAATTCGCGGAGGTATTCCGTGGCCGAGCGGCGGGCGCCGAAAAAGTGCCGCGGTTGCAGGCCGAAGACGGGGTACGCGTCGAAGAGGGATCGTCCGTGGGTGTGGCCGGCCCGCTGCCAATCGAGGCAGGTAAACGGGCTTTGCACCGCGTGATCGACGTGCCCGGCGAGCGTGTAGACCATGAGGTGCAGGACGGCAACGCCTGGCGTATCGAACTTGAGCGGCCCGAGAGTGGGATTGAGAACGAGGTCCAGCCCCTCGGCGGCGAGCGGCGGGCCGACGGCGTCGCGGAAGGCGGCTTTCAGTTCTTCGAATCGGTCGGCGGAAAGGCGGTCGACCAGAACAATGAGGTCGATGTCGGACGTGCCGGCGGGGTCGCCGGAGTCGGCGAAGCTGCCGGCGAGTGTGGTCGAGACGACGTACGGCAGCCGGTCAGCCGTTGCGCGAATCGACCCCCAAACCGCGTCCCTAAGCCGCCCGCCGGTCATACCGGGCCCCCGTGCGGAGCGACGACGCGATGCGGACCGGGTTTTCCGCTCGCAGAACCGCACTCGCTGCGACGACGTATTTCGCCCGAATTCGCTTGATCGTTGCCGGGCTGACCCCGCCGTCGAACAGGACTTCGTACCCGTACCGTTTGCGCAGGCGGTCCAGTGCGTCGGTGCCCTCGACCGCTTCGTCCAGTAATTCCTGCCCCGACCGGCCCGGCTCGGGAATGCCGAGGACGGCGGCGAAATCGACGTGCGGCAGCCACGGCAGCATCCGCGCCAGCGGACCCGTCGCCGGGTGCCAGACGACGCCGACCTTCTTCCCCCGCACCCGGCATTCGGCGATCACCTCCGCCAGGTCGTCTCCTTCGACGTGGACCAGAACCCAATCGACGGAATCCCAGACCTGCGGCAGCCAGACCGCTGGCGTCCGGGTCATCAAGTGTACGCAGACGGGAAGGTCGGGCCAGAGTCGCTTGACGTCCGCGAATTTGGTCAGGTCGATCGGCCGGGCGTGGGCGGAAAACGTTTCGTCGATCAGGTCGACGTGGACGTGGTCGCAGTTCCGCCCCAGCTTGGCGTAGATTGCGTCGGCGTCTTCCCCCTCGGTCGCATAAACCGCCACGCCGAAATCCCGGGCCGTGTCGAACGTCCAGTGACGGTGCAGCGTGTAGGCGGCGAGGAAGAGGACGCCCGCGGACGCGAGCCGGGCGGGGCCGTAGGCGGTGGGGACGAGAACGGTCGCCCCGGCGACGAGCAGCATGTTGAGGCCGAACGACAGAGTCGAGACCGTGGCGAATCGTAGGAACGTTGCCCGCAGGTGTTCACGGGGTACGTCGAAATTGACCCGGGCGTTCAGCCAGAAGCTGAACGCGAGCCCGGCGAGGAAGCCGACGCCGGCCTTGGCCGGCCAGGGCCAGCTTTCGCGCAGCACGTACGACGCCAGACCCAGTTCCAGCAGAATGGAGGCGAACCCGATCGCGGTGAACGTGACGAGGTACCGGTACCGGTAGACGAGGAATCCGAGCCGCGTGTGGGTGAACAGCCGGCCGAGCGTCGGGCGAACCTGCATCCCGGAACTCCCATCGTTTAACGAACCCGCACCGGGAACGTGATCGCCGGCGTTTTCTCTCGGTCGTGGAACCACACTTTCCGGTCCAGCGTTACGCCGAGCATCAGCGTGTAATACCCGGGCTTCGTCAAGCGAACCGGAACGTCGATTTCCCGCGTTTGGCCCGGCGCCAGCGGCGGGTCCATCCCGACGACCGCCATCGAAACGGGCCGATTGTGCCGGTCGAACAGGACGCTGCCGACTTCGACGCGATTCGTCGCGACGGTCGAGATCCACGGCTGCGTTCCCCCGTTCGTCACCCGGACGCGGAGCGGAATCGTCTCCCGGTGCGTCCACCGCCAGGCGCCAGCCGCGGTCGGTTTCAGCTCCTTCTCCGGATCGACCCAGACGAGCGTTGACCGGAAGTCCGTCACCGGCGGCCCGGCCCCGGTCGGCAGCTTCGCGTCCATCGGGTCGACGAACCGCACGTCCGCCGGGTACCACGGCGGGTTCACCACGTTCGCGATGACGTTCCATTCGACCCCGAGCATCACGTTCGCGGCCAGCACGAAGCGGAGCAGTAGACCCGTCTCGAATGGTACCAGAAACACGCCGAGGGCGAGGCAGGACCCGGCCGCCTTGAAATACCCCTGCGGGCTGTCCCAAACGATTCGTCCGAGACAGAGGGCGACCGCGACAAACGGGACGGCGAACCAGACGGCCCGGTGCGTCCGACCGACCCTAACCGCCGAGCCGAGCACGACGAGGACCGCGAACAGCGACGTGACCAGGTAGCGGACCCACTCGGTATTGTCTTCGCGGACGTAGGCGAGCAAGCATCGGAGCGGAGCCCGGAGCGGCCAGTCGTAAATGCCCGGCGGATTTCGTTCGGGCGACAGCAACCCGACGTGGAAATGCAAGCAGAGGTATACGGCCCACCCGAGGACGGCGATTCCGGGCAGGGCGGTGAGGAAGAAGCGGCGCGCGTACCCCGCGGTCGAATTCCAGCTCCATCGATTCGTCGCGGTGGCCAGCCAGACGAAGAACGGGACGACGGTATACCCCTCCCGGATGAGACAGAGGGTGGTGGCCGCGACGGCGTACCAACCCAACCGCCGGTGCCAGAGGGCGAGGAGCGTGGCCACGAAGGCGGCATCGCCCACGGCGTCGGGCAATCCATAGAGGAGTGCATAGGCCGGTCCGGCCCCGGCGAGCCAGCCGAGTGCGTACCACCCCGCCCGGCCGTTGTGCACGAGCCAGCCGAAGAGCAGGCCGAACCCCACGGCCGCACCGGCGAGTTGGACCAGGTGATAAACGAACGCGGACGTGTAGGACTGCCCGGTCAGCCGGCTTACGGC
The DNA here is from genome assembly GCA_036493815.1 of Fimbriiglobus sp. Lineage (GTDB taxonomy): Bacteria > Planctomycetota > Planctomycetia > Gemmatales > Gemmataceae > DASXPC01. The sequence continues at coordinate 4,972 of DASXPC010000081.1, forward strand.
GAAGGCCGCGGCCGGGACGCCGATCCGCTGGTAGCGGTACGTCGGACTATCCACGTGTTGGGCCGTGTCCGCCCGCCCGAGCGGATCGTTCGCCATCGAAAAGTAGAACTGCCCGTCCCAGCCCGGGACCGACGTCATGACCGGGCCGACGCCGTGCGCCCGCGCGGCCTCGGGTACGCCGAACACTTCGGACGCGAGGAACGGGCCGTGATACTTACCTTCAAAACTGTGGTGGACCCAGTTCGCGAACAGGACGAACAACACGACGAACGCCCCGACGCCGGCGATAAGCCCCGCCCGGATCGGCGCGGAAATCGAGACCGCGAATCGGGCGGGCCGAAGGCGAACGCGAATGGCGGGAACGGCGTCCATGCCGGGGGTCAGGCGGCCTTATCGAGTTGACCGTACCGGAATTGATAGCGGTCGAACCAGCGGTCGGTTTCGCCGAGGGGTAGCGGTTTCGGCGAACCGAGTGTGCGGGCGAGATAGACGGTGCGGGCGACTTCTTCGACCATGACGGCGGCCTTGATCGCGGCGGCGGCGGTTTCGCCCCAGGCGAATACGCCGTGGTTGCCGAGCAAGACGGCCGGGCCCCGGCTGCGATAGGTGAGGATCGCCCGCCCGATCTCGTCGCCCTGATTCGTCACGTACGGGGTGCACGGGATCGCCCCGCCGAATTCGTCCGCGATCGCGGTCAGGACCGCCGGGATGGGCAACTGGCACGCCGCGAACGCCGTGGCATAGCAACTGTGTGTATGGATGACGTACCGCACCTCCGGCATGTGGCGATACAGGTAGCAGTGATGCGGCGTGTCGACGCTCGCCTTTAACCGCCCCACCGATTCCCCCGACGCTACGTCGACTTCGACCAGCATCTCCGGCGTCAGCGTGTCGTAATCCACCCCGGACGGCTTGATGACCATCTTTCCGGTGGCCGGGTCGTACCCGCTCGCATTCCCGGAGTGCACGACCACCAGCCCGTACCGCGGCAGACTGCGGTTCAACTCGCACGCAGCGGCGCGAAGGTCGGACAGGGTGGGATCGGTCATGGGAAAATCCCCGGGCCGGCGGGGTTCGCCGGGGGCGGACATTACTCCCGGCCGGGGCGCATCGTCAATGCCAGACGGGGGGTTGGCGTTGCCCGGACCCGCCGAACGGTGGTATGACCCGGCGTGCTCCGACCCGCCCTGCGACTGACGCCCGCATTCCCGCCGGCATTGGCCCGCGCGCGAACCTCCGCCCCCGTCCGCGTCGGCCTGGCGTTCGGCCTCGGCGGCTTCGCCGCACTCTGGTTCGGTTTTCAGGTGTTCCTGCACTACAGCTTCGAAGGGTACGCCTACGCCCCGTTCCTCTTCAGCGAATGGATGCCCCTTCCGGGGGAAGAACGGGCGGCCGGGTATGCCCCGGTCTGCTTCGGCGATCAGGCCGGCTGGGACGGGATGTACTATTTCGTGGAGTCGAACGACCCGTTCCTGCTCCGGGACAACCCGCGAATTGGATTCGACAACGCGAGCTACCGCTACCAGCGGATCGGCATGCCCCTCGTCGCTCACGCGGCGAGTCGGTTGATCGGCCGGCGGATGACACCGCCGCTGCTCTATCACCTGATTCAGTTTGCCTTCGCGACGCTCGGTCTTGGCACGCTCGCCGGGTTTCTGGTGTCGCGGGGAATCAGCCCCTGGTATTCGCTCGGCTGGCTCGCATCCGGCGGAGTGGTGCATGCACTCTATCACGGCCTGGCCGACGCCCCGGGGGACGCCTTGTTCGCGATGGCTTGCGTGGCGATCCTGACCCGACGGCTCGGACTCTATGCCGCGACCGCCACGCTTCTCTGCCTGTGCCGGGAAGGGTACGTCGCGTTTTGCGGGCCGGTCTTTCTCCTGACGGCTTGCGGATGGTTGAACTGGGGCGACGCCGTCTCGATAGGGAAGCGGCTGGCATTCTCCGCCCTGCCGGGGGTCGTCGTGCTCGGTTGGGCCGTGTACGTCGCGGCCCGACTCCACGAACCGATTTTGAACGGGTCGCGGCGAATGGCTTGGGGATGGCTCGTGGATTGGCCGTTCTTTGGGCCGGTGAAACAACTTCGAAAGTTCTGGTGGGCGGGGGAGCAGGACGAATTCCGCTATGCCCTCGTCTCCATCTTTACGCTGTCAATCGTCCTCGCCGCCGCGGTCCGGCGCCTCCGCGGCAATGCCTGGGTCTGGGCGGCCATTCCGATTGTCGTCCTCGCCGCCATGACGGGGGGAGTGGTTTGGTTGCATCACTCGGGGCACATGAAGAATATCGGATACGTTCTCGTGTTCGCCGTGCTGCTTTTGCCGATCGAACGCGGGGCGTGGCTGCGGCTTCTCCTCGGTGTCAACCTGCTGGCAGGGGTGGACGTGACGCTCAACGACAAACTCTTCCATCCCGTCCTCTATTCGCCGAACTGGGCGGGGTATACCGCCACGCCGCAGTTGCGCTCGGGGCCGGCGATGGGGCCGGTGACCGATTACCGCTCGTTGATCGAACTGGCCGAAGATCCGGTCCCGTCGAAATCCGGGGACGGCGGGTTTTGGAAGTGGTGCCACCGGTCGATCCGGCACTATTCCGTTGTGGTGACGAACCGCGGAACCGAAGCTTGGCTGGCCAATCCCGCGACCGGGCCGCGATCCCTTTCGCTTACCGTCCGGCTCTTCGACGACCGGCATCGGGTTCGCTGGTGGTACCGGTATCCGTTGCCGGAAGACGTGCGGCCGGGCGGGTCGGTTTCCATGAAGTTCGGCGTGCCGATGCCCCCGGGCGGTGGGGGCATCATGGCGTTGCTCGTGTCCGTGACGCAGGGCGACGCCGACTTTTTCGAGGATCACGAACCGGGCGCGGGGTACGGCGAAGTCATTGGGAAAAACGGGCCACGTCAGGCCGCGGCTGCCAAGTGAATTTCGCCGACTTCGACCGGTTTGCCGTCGATCAGGTCGTACTCGTGCAGGACGGGGAAACTGCACGGCCCGGCGTGGGAGTGGGGCAGGATGTCTCGTTCGACGGCCGGCCAGTCGGTGGAGCGGATCGAGGCGACGGTGACGTGGGGGTGCCAGCCGGCGCCGAAGAACGGGAAGCCGATGCGGGAAACGTTTTGGGTTTCTTCGGGGGAGAGTTTGTCGAGGCGGTCGGCGAACCGGGCGGCGGTGGCCTGGCAGTCCCGCAGCGGGGCCGCGGCCGCGACCACGGCCGCCTGCACCTGCCGCAACACCTCCCGGTCTTCCGGTCGGAAGTCGAATACCAGCGTCTGGTGGCCGGTCAATGGGTCGTTCGCGAACCGGTGCCAGCCGGTGACTTCGACCCGCGGGGTGGGGATGTCCCCGAGGCTACGGGCCAGCCGGCCGAGCAGCGATTCGCCGTCGGTAAATACGGCCAAATACAGCGTGACGTGCGGCGGGTCGTCCAGATACATTTGCGGCCCGACCGTTTCCCGCACGCGGCCTTTGTGCTTCTTCACCGCGGCCGCAAACCGCGGGTCCGGCGTCAGGGCGAGGAACCGGGCGTGACTGGTGGACATGGCGGCCCTCGGGATTCGGGTTGATGGGAGAGGCGAACCCGGGCGATAACACCCTACCCGGAAAACCGCCTCGATGAAAGAGGCGAGAACGAGGAATCCGGAAGAGCCGGAATGTGAGCGACCGGAGGAAATCATGGACCTTTCGATCGTGGTGCCCTGTTACAACGAGGCCGGGAATCTCCAGGCCCTGATTGCCCGGTTCCGGGATTTGATTTCCGACCGGCCGAATATCGAGGTCGTGCTGGTGAACAACGGCTCGACGGACGACTCGGCCGCGGTGTTCGCCGTGCGGCTCCGGCCCGGGGAGCGGGTGCGGGTCGTCAACGTGCAGCGAAATCGCGGGTACGGGTTCGGCATCCTGGCCGGGCTGCGCGCGGCCCGGGGGGCGTTCCTCGCCTGGACGCATGCGGACCTGCAGACCGACCCCGCGGACGTCCTCGCCGCGTACGACCTGATCCGCAAGCAGAAGGATTCGGGGAAGTGTTTCGTCCGCGGCCGGCGGATCGGTCGGCCGGCCGTCGACCGGCTCTTCACCGCCGGGATGGCTTTCGTCGCGTCCACCCTCCTCCGCACCCCGCTCCATGACATTAATGCCCAGCCCAAGCTGTTTCCGCGTGCGTTCCTGTTCGAATTGCGGGACCCGCCGAAGGATTTTTCACTCGACGTGTATGCCCTGTACCGGGCCGGCCGGGCCGGGTATCGCATTCTGGAAGTGCCGGTGCAATTCGGCCAACGCACCGCCGGCAAGGCCAAGGGGGGCGGGACGCTACGGGGTAAGTACACGCTCACACGCCGAACGCTCAAGTACCTGTTCGCCCTGCGGAAACGGGTTCGTGCCATTTAGTCGCCTAAGTACGACCGCCTACCGCCGCCACCAGGGGCTTTCGTTGCTGTAGCCGTATCCGGCACTGCCGAAAGAGGAGCGGCGGTCGTACCGGTATTGCTGAAGGAGCTGATAGTTTTCCATGGCAAACAATCCCATCCAGATGGCAGTGAAAAGCGAGGGGCGAAATTGATGGAACCAACCGGGCATGGCATCGATCAGCCAGGTCGGGGTCTTATTGAATTCCTCCATCAGGGAATAAAGGCCGATTGCTCCGGCCAATACGATCGAAATCCAGAGTGAGGTCTCGATCGGATTTGCAACTTTCGCCCCCGCGCAAAGTTCCCGGCTGACGCGGCCGCCGTCCAGCGGCCAGATCGGCAGCAGGTTGAACAGGCCCCACACCAGGTTGATGAACCACAAATCGCTATACGCGAAGCCCGTGTACAGATTCAGTTCCGACCAGTTGTAAGCCGCTTGCAGGGCCTCGACGAACCCGAGGAGGAGGAACCCGGCGGCCGGGCCGGCGAGCGCGATTGCGATCCTCTTCCACCGCACCTTCGGCTCGCGGTCGTACGCACAAAACCCGCCGAGGACCGTTAGCACTACCGACGTGACGTTCGACCGGAACGTGCGGGCTGCGAACGCATGACCCAGTTCGTGGACGAGGATCGACACGAGCATGCACGCCACCCAGATCGCCGTTCCGACCAGTGGGATGCCGGGCAGGTTGACGGTGCTGCTGCCGAGAAAAAGCGCCCCGATCCAGAAGATCGCACTGATCCGGCAGGGGAAGCCGAACAACCGGAAGTTGATGTCCAGCGGCGTGGGGTTGCTCGAAAACACAATCGGCCTCCGGCGGCGAAAATCCCCGTTGACCCCGGGGCGGTTTCGACAATCATACCCCGAACGGCCGCGTGAAGGAGGGACAATGGACTGGGCCGCGTTCCGAACGCACTTCCCGGTGACAGCAAACTGGGCGTATCTGGACCACGCGGCGGTCGCCCCGCTGTCGGGCCCCGCGGCGGCGGCGTTGAGCGAATACGCCGGCAGCCTCGCCGCCGACGGCATGGCCGCCCTGGCGAAATGGATCGACCGTCTCGCCGAAGTCCGCCGCCTGGCCGCCCGGCTCGTCAACGCCCCTACCGCGGAAGACGTATGCTTCATCCCGAACACCACCTGGGGCGTCGGCATCGTCGCCGAGGGGTTTCCCTGGCAACCCGGCGACAACGTGGTGCTCGCGGCCGAGGAGTACCCGTCGAACCAGTACCCCTGGCTGAACCTGAAGTCCCGAAGCGTGGAAATCCGGTGCGTGCCGAGTCGGGGCAACCGGGTGAGCCTCGACGACGTGCGGGCGACGACGGACTCCCGTACCCGCGTTTTAACCACCAGCTTCGTCCAGTACGGCAGCGGGTTCCGGGCGAACCTGGACGATCTCGGCGAATTCTGCCGGAGTCGCGGCATCTTTTTCTTCGTCGACGCGATTCAGGGCCTCGGAGCTTTCCCGCTCGACGTGCAGAAAACGCCGATCGAAGCCCTGGCCGCTGACAGCCATAAATGGCTCCTCGGCCCCGAAGGGGCGGGGATCGCCTACGTTCGTCGGGAGTGGATCGAGCGATTGCACCCCGTCGGCGTCGGAGCCCACAGCGTGGCGCACCCTTTTGACTACGCGGCCATCGACTTCAAATTGAAGCCCCACGCCGGGCGGTATGAGGGCGGGGCGCTCAACGTCGGCGGCCTGTCGGCGATGGGGGCGAGCCTCGAAATGCTGCTCGCAGCCGGGATCGATGCCGTGGGCCGCCGCGTCCTGGAACTGACCGACTATCTTTGCGACCGGGCCCCGTCGTTCGGGCTCGACGTGTTCAGCAGCCGAGCGGCCGGGGACGCGTCCGGCATCGTTTCCCTTTCGACCCCGGGCCGCGAACCGAAAGAGGCGTTCAAGAGGTGCCGGGCCGCCGGGGTGATGGTCAACGTCCGCGCGGGGAGGGTCCGGGTGAGCCCGCACGCGTACAACACGGAAAGCGACCTCAATCGGTTCCTCGAAGCCGCGAAGGGATAACCGTGCCCAACCTCGACCCCCGCGTCGCGATGTATACCGGGACGTTCGATCCGGTACACGTCGGCCACGTGGACATCATCCGACGGTGCGGTCGGTTGTTCGACCGGCTGATCGTCGGCGTCGGCGTGAACCCGGACAAGGCCACGCTCTTTTCCCTCGACGAGCGGGTCGCACTCATCCGGGCCGTCTCGGCCGATTGCCCCAACGTCGTCGTGCAATCGTTTCCGGGGCTCGCCGTGCGGGCCGTCCGCGAGGCCGGGGCCCGGGTCATGGTTCGCGGCCTCCGCACCCTCAGCGACATGGAATTCGAATTCACCATGTCGCTTATGAACCTCAATCTCGATCCCGGAATCGAAACGGTCTTCCTCATGGCCAAGGAGGAATTCTCGCACGTGAGGAGCTCGCTGTTGCGTCAGATCGCCGTTTTGGGCGGCGATCTGACGAAGTTCCTGCCCGAGGTGGTGCGGGAGGCACTTTTGCGAAAGGTTTCCCGGGGCAAATGAGCGAGGAGCCGCGGCTCTCGAGCAAGAGTCCCTACTTTTTCGGAATCAATTCGTAGCAGACCAGCGAACCCCTTCCCCGCAAGTAAAGAAGTCCGTGGCTGAGCACCGGCGGGGCCCAGGACGGGGGGCTCAGGTCGGGCGATTCCCAGCGGGCGATTTCGTCGTACTTGGTCGGATTCAGGTTGAGCAGCCGCAGTTCACCCTGTTCCCCCAGGACGAGCAGGTGGCCGTCCACTTTCAGCAGGGTACACCACCCGGTTCGCCGTTCGCGCCATGCGATCTTGCCGGTTTTCAGGTTGACGCACCGCAGGTCGGCGTCCGGGGAGTGCCGGCTGCTGCACCCGTAGACGAAGCCGTCGTGATAGACCGGGGTGCAGAAGTGGGCCATGAGGGCCTTTTCGTCGCGGTCGTTGTCGGTGTCGGTCCAGACCGGTTTGACGCCGGTACCGTCGAACGCGAGCAGGGCCGAGCCGCGTTCGTAGCTTTCGGAGATCAGGATGTCGTTGCCGGCCACGACCGGATTCGCGGCGATGGCACTTTCGAGAATTCGGGCCCGCCAGGGGAAGCGGAAGAGTTGCTTTCCCGCCGCGGGATCGAATCCGACCAACCCGCCGCGGGAGAAGTACAGGCCGACGCGCTTGCCGCGGATGGTGGCGACGGTCGGGCTGGAGAAGCTCGCGAGGTCGTCGCCGAACTTGTAGATTTCCTTGCCGGTCGCGACGTCGAAGGCGACGATGCACGAGCCGTTGCCTTTGGCCTGGCTGAGAATGGCCACGCGGTCCGGGGTTTTCGGGCTGCCGCCGACGGCGACGATGAGCTTGTCCCCTTCGACCACGGGCGTGCTGCCGACGCCGAAAAAGTTCTGGTGAAAGTGGTAGACAGCCTTGGTATCGACCTTCCAGATTTCCTTTCCGTCGGACAGGTTCAGGGCGTAGAGCATCCCTTCGACGCCGTGAAGGAAGACCCGTCCGCGGTCGATGATCGGGCTGCAACGGGGTCCGGCGTCGTAGCCGTACATGTCCACGTATCCGGTCTCGTATTCGAACCGCCAGATTGCTTCGCCGGTTTCGGCGTTGCGGCAGGTGGCCCGGGCCTTGTCCCCCACGCGGTCGAAGTGGACGAGGCGGCCGTCGGCGACGACGGCCGGGGCGTACCCTACGCCGAGGGAACATTCCCAGAGTTTCTTCAGCCCGTCCTTGGGCCAGGTCGTGAGGATGCCGGTTTCCGGGGAGGTGCAATTGCCGGCGGGGCCTAGAAATCGAGGCCAATCGGACCCGGGCCGCGTGACCTTGACCCGGTCTGCCGCTCCCGGGACGGGTGCGTCGTCCGGGATTTTTTGCACTACCGGAGAACCCGATATTTTCAGGCTCAAAGATTTCGGTGCGTTCGGGTTGCACCCGCAGCCGAGCAGGACGACCCAGGCCAGTTTGAGCACGTTCATTTCGCCCCCACGAAAGCGCCACCCTTGAAATTGCGTTCGAACGGGGTGAATTCCCCGATCGTTTTGCGGGTTACTCCGTCGAAGACGCGGACCGGCAGGGCACGGAGTCCGGTCGACGGACCCGGACAGCAGACGATGTCGATTTTGCCGGTGCCGTTGACGTCGACCCCGGCCACCCGCACGCCGCCGGTGAAGGTTTTCGGATAGGCGAACAGTTCGCCGAGCAGCCGGCCCTGGGCCGCGTCGAACACGCGGACGTGCGGCCCGCCGCCGGCGTCGGCCCCACAGATCAGATCGGCCCGGCCGTTGCGGTTGACGTCCGCGGCCGCGATCCAGACCCCGTTTACCCATTTCGGGTCGTAGACGTTAAACTCGCGGATGACGGCCCGGTTCCGGCCGTCGAAGATACGGACCAGTGGCGGCATCCCCGGCCCCGGGGCCGTGATGAGGTCGGGCAGGCCGTCGCCGTTCACGTCCCCGAGGGCGACCCGGACTCCGCCGGCGAACCGTTTGTCGTAGGCCAGGAAGTTGTCGAGTTCGACGCCGGCCGCGAGGTCGAACGCCCGGACGTTCGGCCCGCCTCCGGCGTCCGGGCCGGTCACGACGACCGCTTTCCCCGTGCGGGTCACGTCGGCGGCCGCCACCTGCACGCCGTTCACCCACTTGACGTCGTACGCCAGGAACTCCGTCAGCAGCCGGAGCGATTGGCCGTCGAACACCCGCACGAGTGGCGGCATTCCCGGGCCGGGGGCGGTGACGATTTCCGGAAACCCGTCGCCGTTCAGGTCGGCGAGGGCGACCCGAACGCCGCCGCGGAAGTCGGGGTCGTAGGCGAAGAAGTCGAAGGAATTCCGCCCGGCGGTGTCGAGGAAAACGCGAACTCGCGGACCTCCACCTTCGCCGGCGCCGACGGCGAAGGTGGCGCCGCGGGCGAGGATGCCGATGCCGGGACGGAGGGAGGGAATGCCGATACCGGGGCCGATGCCCGGCACGCCGTGGACGGCACCGGCGAGTTGTTGGAACAACGCATCGACCCGGGCGGCCTGGATCCGAATCCGGACGTGGGTCGCGGACGCCCGGACCATTGCCGGTTGGGCCGACTGCCAGCGGCGGGTGACGTCGTTGAAATCGCGGAGCAATTGCGGGCCCGATCCCCCGGCCGACAAATTGCTCTCCATTTTTGAACACGCGGTCGCAAACGCCCGCACCTGGCGGTCGAGCGTGCGGTCGTACCCGCCGCCGAGCAGGTCGGTGCAGAGGCTCCGGAGTTCGTCCGCCTGATCGTTCAGGGCGTTGGCCAGCCGGGCGATGCGGAGACGCCAGCCGTCCGAATCGTTGGGACTGATCGCCAGATCGAGCTGGGCCCGTGCGTACTGGAGCCGGGCTACGCTCTGGGCCACTCCGCGGGATTGCAGGCCCGAACGCTGAATCCCGGCGACGAGATTGGTCAGCGACGTGGATAACGCTCGAAATTCGCGGCCGATGCGTCCGCGGTCGAACGAACTGAGGGTGGTGCGGTGGAATGCCGCGGCTACACGGCCCGTATCGTCCACAGCTTTCAGGAGCGCGGCCTTGGGCTGTGGGGGCAGGGCGGTTGTACCGACTTCCGCCTTCAAAACGGCCATTTCGTTCGAGAGCTGGCCCGCCCACGTTGCCAGACCCGCCGTGAAAAACTGGTCTCCGGTCACCCCGGCGGCCGGTCCCCGCAGAGTGATGGCGACCTTCGGCTGAGCGATGGCGGCCGGGGCCACCGAGCAGAGGAAACCGAGCGCAACGAACAATCGACGCATGGACGGACTCCGCGGGACCGCGACCGATCGGACGGCCCATCGGGGAAGACTGTCCGAGATTGTAGTGACTCGGCGGCCGGGTGCCGATTGCACTTCCCCGGGTACAATCAGGCTTCGCGCCGCTTCCCTATGGAATCATTCATGGTCACCGCCCGCCAGGCCGTCATCGTCGAACCGTACAAGACGGCCGTTCGCGACGTCGAGTTGCCCGACCCCGGGCAGAATCAAATCCTGCTGGCCGCGGAATACTCCGGCGTCAGTGCCGGGACGGAACTGGCGGTCTATACCGGTTCGCACCAGTGGTTGAAGGACCCGGCGATGCCCGACTGGAAGTTTCCGTTCCGCTCCGGCTACTCGGCCGCGGGGCGGGTGCTGAAAGTCGGGAAAGACTTCCCCGGCGGGTTCGCCGAAGGGGATCGCGTGAGTTTTCCCGGCAACCACGCCTCGGCCGAATTGCTGACGCTCGGCCACGAACGGTGTCGCGTGTGGCGGTTGCCGGACGCGCTGCCTGCAGAAAAGGCGGCCGTGGCGTGTATCGCCCGTTACGGCCTCGGGGCGTCGATCCGGGCCGGGTTGACCCTGGGCCGGAGTGTGGCCGTACTCGGACTCGGCGTGATCGGGCAGTTCGCCCTTCGATGTCTGCAGGCGGCTGGGGCGTCGCCCGTCGTGGGCATCGATGCCGTGAAGATGCGGCGGGAGGCCGCCCGGGCCGGGGGAGCGGATTTTGTTATCGATCCGACGGCCGGAACTGCCAGGGACGAACTCGCGAAATACTTAAACGCCCGGGGGGCCGAGGTCGTGGTCGATGCCACGGGCGTGCCCGACGCGATCCCCATGGCCATGGGCCTGGCTTGCGACGCCGGCCAGGTGATCGTCGTCGGCAGCCCACGGGGACGGGCGAAGGACGTGAACTTCTACGACGACCTGCACCGGCGGTATATCGAAGTATCCGGGGCACACGGGAACATGCTGTTCGAGCCGGGCCACACCCGACTCGCCGGGTCGTGGGACATCGACAAGGCCCAGCACTTTCTGCTTCGATCGCTCGCGAACGGCCGGGTCGACCTGACCGGGCTGGTCACGCACACGATCCGACCGGAGGCCCTCGGCGACGCTTACGAAGGACTGCTGAAACGCAAGGAAGAGTACCTCGGCGTCGTCGTGAACTGGGGCAAGTGAAGTAATACATGCGTGCCGGAAAAAGAAATACGGCGGGGGTGACCCCCGCCGTATCGCGAATCGGATGTCGAAGAATTACTGGCCGCGCGGCATCGGGCGGAGCTTGGCGATGTCGAATTCCTTGCCGATCATTTCGTCCCAAGCCTTCTTTTGATCGTCCTTGAGGATTTCCTTGATTTTGGTCATCGTTTCCTTGGTGAGATCGTCGAGTTTCTTCTGCACTTCCGGGCTCACGGCGCCGAAACCGCCGCGGCCACCGCGACCTTGACCCCGGCCTTGTCCGCGACCCTGGAAGCTGACCTGGTCTTCGCCGCCCCGGCCCGCCATGCGGATTTCCCGGCTCTTCATGTTGTATTCGTCGGTAATGGTCTTGATCTTATCCTTCTGCTCGTCGCTCAGCTTCAGCTTCTCGGCCACTTCGACGCTGGTGAAGGCCCGAACGCCCATGGCCTGGATGTAGATTTGCTTGACGCGGGTCGTCTGTTCGGGTTTGAGGACCGTGTCGATTTCCTTCCAGAGTCCTTTGTTCAATTCGGCCGTGACGGCGGCGGTTTTTTGCATCCGTTCTTCCATCGGCACGTCCATCATCTTTTCGCGCAGTTCCATCTGGAACTTCGGTCCGGCTTCCTTGGCCCAATCGGCGAGTTTGGTCTTCTGGTCGTCGGTCGCCTTGACTTCGGCGAGCACGGCCGCGTTGACGACGAGTTGGATCGGCCCGTTGCCGAAGCCGCCTCGGCCGCCACGGCCCTGACCGCGGCCTTGGCCGCGACCCTGGGCGCGACCCTGGGCGTCGACCGTGCCGACAGCCAAGGCAAAAAGTGCCACGGATGCCAGTAATTTCGTCACGAGTTTCATCATCAAGTCCTCGAAAAAGGAGAGGTCAGAATTGTCGCCGGCTCCACGCGAGCCGGCGGACAGGTTCACGATTGCGGAGACTTACTGTCCGCGCCGGCCGAACGTCGGGCGAAGCTTGGCCACGTCGAATTCCTTCCCGGTCATTTCCGACCACAGCTTCTTCTGGTCGTCCTTGAGTACGTCCTTCACCTTGCCGAACGTCTTCTTGGTCAACTCCGAAGACTTCTTCTGGAACTCCTTCAATTTGTCCTGGTCGGGCGGCTCACCCGGCGTGAACAAGCCTTGGCCGAGTTCCATCTGCTCTTTCTGCATGTCATCGGTGAGGGTCTTGATTTTTTCTTTTTGATCGTCGGTCAGTTTCAGCTTGTCGGCCGTTGCCTTGTCCGAAAACGCTCGAACGCCCATTGCCTGCAGGCCGATCTGCTTCACCCGGGTGACCTGTTCGGGCTTCAACACCCCTTCGACGTCCTTCCAGAGTTCTTTATTCAACTCGGCCATGATCGCGGGCATTTTTTCGCGGAATTCCTCCATCGGAATGTCCTGCATCTTCTCCCGCATTTTCTCCCGCTGCTTCGGCTGGGTTTCCTTGGCCCAGTCGGCGAGCTTGGTTGTTTGCTCTTCGGTCGCCTTGATGTCTTTCAGCACGGCTTCGTTGACGACGAGTTGGAGCGGTCCGGCCCCGCCGAATCCGAAGCCGCCCCCGCCGAACCCGCCGCGGCCTCGTCCCTGACCGCGCCCCTGTGCATCGGCCGAACTGACGACGACCGTACAGACGGCGATCGCCAGCGCCCATTTTGCAAGCGTTTTCATGAGCCCACCCTCTCGAAATTGGAAAGGAGATAGACCGTACCGGCGTCGCAGCCTCTGGGCCGCCGCACGGGCCATTCTCCGCTAATTTATGGGTGGCGCGTCGTGAGAAATGTGTGAGAACACGAAATCTTAAACCCCGGAGTGAACCGGGGTGAAAGCAAGGCGAATTTCCGAGAATCTACTTGCCGGGCCCGGTCGGTCGGACTACACGCGGCTGCGAACCTCCCGACGCCGGCGGGTTCCCTTGGACGATTTTCCAGTCTCGCCCGGGATTGACCGGTTTGAAGTCGCTGAGTTTCAGCCCCTTGACATTGGGTTGCGGGAATCTCGATTTCGCCGGGTCGAAGAAGTTCCACGTCTCGACTTTTTCGTTGTTCGTTGTCGCCATCTGAACCATCGCCGGGATGTAGGCGAGGTATTGGAGGTCCGGCTTAATCGTCGGGGAGAAGAGCACCAGTTTCAAAGTCTCGAAATCCTGCTTGTCTTTGGCGAGCTTGGGTTTGATCTGAAAGAACAGGTAGTTGGGGTCGGGCTTCTCCGGCGAGATGAGTGTCACGTCGAACCGGCGGAGGGCGCCATTGGCGGTGAGGGAACCGGACATGAATTCCATGAGCAGGTTGTCGCCGATGCCGTTGGTTCCGGCGGGAATGTTGTACTGGGTGAGGATCTTTTTATTGCCGTCGTATGCGTACACGGCTTTTCCGTCGCACACCCACGCGGAATAGTCGTTCGGATCGGTTGCCGAATCGAGCCGCATGCGGGCCAGGTTCGGCTTCATGCAGATGACACTGCCCGAGAATTTATGGGACTTTTTCAGCACCCGGTCTTCCTTCGTCAATTCGCAGGTGGTGTAGAGATTTTGAAGGCTTTCCATTTTGGCCTGCCACGCCTTCAAATGGGCGAGAACCATCGGGTCGACCGGAACGGCGGGGGGCTGCAAGGCGACCGTCCGCCCCGGGCCGGCACCGGGCGTCGGAACCCGGCCGGTCGTTGATCCCGTTGGCGGAGCACCGCCGGGGATTTGAGCCGATGCGACGGACCCCGCGACGACCAGGAGACCGAGTGCAACGCCGAAAGTACGCATGGGCCGGACTCCCGAAACGAAAGCGAATATCGCCATGAGACGCACGTCCCGCAGGAAAGTGTGGGGTTATACCCCGCGATCGTTTCGGCGCGAAGCCCGGGTTGGTCGGTTTCTGCCGGCGGGGTAAGATGGAGTGTTTCCCCATTCATTCGGAAAGCAGACACCTCCGTGGGCGAGAAGTTTGAAAAGACCGAAGTGCGGATCGTGGCCGGAACCCTTCGTGGGCGGAAGATTGCGTGTTTTGTGAACCCGGCCCTTCGTCCGACGCCGCAGATGGTCCGCGAGGCCTTCTTCAGCATCCTCGGCAATGCCATACCGAACCGACCCTTCTTCGACCTCTTCGCCGGCACGGGGGTCGTCGGCCTCGAAGCCGTCAGCCGCGGGGCCAGTCGGTCGTGGCTCGTCGAGCAGGACGCGAAGCAGGCGAACGCGATGCAACGCAACGCCGAGCGGTTCGGCGTCGCCGACCGGGTCACCGTTGTGAAGGCGGACGTCTACCGCTGGGCCGAGCGGTGGCTGGCCCCCGCCGAACCGGTAAACGTCTTCCTCAGCCCGCCGTTCCCCGACCTGACCGATAAGGCCGAGGCGTTCCTTGCCCTGGTGAAACTGGTCTGGGACAAATGCCCGCCCGAATCGGTGGTCGTCGTGCAGGCCGAGCTGGGTTTTCCCGCCGAAGGCCTGCCCGACCCGGCCCTGTGGGAGCAGCGGACGTACGGACGGAACGTGCTGCTGATCCGGGTGAAGGAGGGGGTTGAAATAGATAGGAGTTACGCAGTTGGCTCGAAACGGCCTTGCGCCACTGGGGTGCCGGGTGTAGAACGGGGGCGATGAACCCGCCCCGGGCCACGGCCGACGACTACATCCAGTTCCTGCTCGGCACCCCCAAGGTGGCGAGCGCGG
>DASXPC010000082.1:0-10769 GCA_036493815.1 Fimbriiglobus sp.
GGCCGTGACGGTGACGTTGTTCGTAATGCGATGATCGGGTGGCCGGTGAAGTTGGCGAGGTGATGAGTCGAGCGAAGAGAATTATCAATTAATATCTACGGAATACGTTCATAATCATTACGAGACCGAGTGCCAATGAAACCGGCACGGCACCGACAATCAACGTCAATGTACTTATCGTATATAGAGCATCGTTTCGATACAAGCATGCGTATCCCATTAACCCGAATCCAGATACGGCTGTAAACATACAAGCAATGAACACTTTGTCCGGCGACACTTTCGCCAAAATGGATTTGAGTGACATGTTGTTTTTCTCGTTCTCAAGCTCTGTGTGGGAACGAGGGCTATTTTCTCGCCTACTTCTCTTTTTTGCGAAACACCACCACGTGCTGCCACGGCAGCGTCTCGATCGTCTTGTCGTGCTTCAACTGCTTGAATTCGCCCATCTCCTTGATGACCTGCCGTTCGCTCATCTTGTGCAGGCGTTTGATCGGCACTTCGGGGTCTTCGAGCCGGAATTCGACGAAGGCGATGCGGCCGCCGGGCTTCAGGGATTCGACCATCTTTTCGGTCATTTCGTAGGGGAACGAGAACTCGTGGTAGACGTCCACGAGCAGGATCAGGTCGACGCCGGCCTTGGGCAGCTTCGGGTCGGTCTCGGTGCCCTTCACCCGCTCGACGTTGGTGATGCTGAGTTTTTTCGCCTTCTTTTCGATCAGGTCGAGCATCTCTTGCTGGATGTCGCAGGCGATGATTTTCCCTTTATCGCCAACTAGCGGCGAGAGCAGGAAGGTGTGGAACCCGCTGCCGGCGCCGACGTCGGCGACGACCATGCCCGGCTTCACGCCGAGGGCCTTGATGAGCTTGGCCGGCTCCTCTTCCTTTACCCGCTCCTTGCGGTCGAGCCACTCGGCGGCGCGATAGCCCATGACCTGGGCGATTTCGCGGCCCATGTAGAACTTGCCGATGCCGTCGGGGTCGTGGTCGGCGTGGGTTTCGTACCGGGGCGGATCGGCGGCGAACGCGGGGGCGGCCGCGAGCATCAGGGCCAGAAGAATTCGCTGCATTTCCATCCTCTTATTTGTCGGCCTCTCGTTTCCGTGCTCCGCGCGGGAACGAGTGCGGACGGTTATTAGCGTACCCGGCCGGTCGGGGAATATGGGAAAAAATTCGGCCGGGGCTTGACCAATTCACGGGCGGACACTTAGAGTAGTTTTGTTCACGTGTTCTTATAGGAATATGTGAACATAAGAACCGAGCCTTTTCGGCTCCGGCCGGCCCCGCCCGCAGGCGTCTCGGCGGCGGGGCCGGCGACTCGAACCCGTCCCCCGCCGGGCGGGGGTGCTTCGCGGCCGGCCGTTCGGCCCCCCGCCCGGTCTCGTCACTTCGGGAGAACTGGCCGTGCTGATCCCCCGCCTGACCACGTTCTGGAAGGCCCTGCGGCCGAAGCCGCCGGTGACGCCCGCGCGGGCGGCGGCGCTGTTCGCCGGCCCGTTCTCCCCCGCGGCCGGGTGGTGGCGGGACGACCCGGCCGAGCAATTGCGGAACTACCAGTCGTGGGTTTACGCGGCGGTGAACGCGATCGGGCAGGAAGCGGCCCGGCAGCGGCCGACGGTCTTCCGGTTCACCGGCCAGGCCGAGCACGACCAGATCCCCTTCCCGCACACCCACCCGCTCTGCCGCCTGCTCGACGCGCCCAACCCGTGGCTCACCGCCTGGGAGCTCTGGTACCTCACCGTCGTCTACCTCGAACTCACCGGCAACTGCTTCTGGTACATCGCCCCGTCCGCGAACGGCACGCCGGCCGAACTCTGGGTGATCCCCACGCCGTGGGTGCGGGTGCTCCCCGACCCGACGCAATACGTCCGCGGGTACGAAGTCGCCGCGCCGGGCGTGCCGGGCGAAACGTTTTCGCCCCGGGAAATCGTCCACCTGAAGTACCCGAATCCACTCGACCCGCACCGCGGCCTGTCGCCGTTGCAGGCCGTGGCGCTGACGGTGGATGCGAACGTCGAACTGTTGAAGAGCCGACACCAGACGTTCCTCGCCGGCCCGCGGCCCGGGATCGTGCTCCGCACCGATCAGACGCTGACGGACCAGACGGTGCTCCGGCTCGAGGACCGGTTGAAGGAGAAGTATGCCGGGCGAACCGCCTGGTACCGGCCGCTGGTGCTGGAGCAGGGCCTGACCGCGTCGCCGTGGACGCTGACGCCGGCCGAGATGGACTTTCTCAACTCGTCGAAGATGACGCGGGACGAAATCTTCGCCCTGTTCCGCGTGCCGCCGCCGGTGACGGGCGTCGTCGAGAACGTCGGCCTCGGGTCGGACATCTGGGCCGGGGCGCGGGCGGTGTTCTGCGAAGGGACCGTGCAGCCGAAGCTCGAGCTGATCGGGCAGGTCCTGACGCGGGACCTCGCCCGGCGGTTCGGCCCGGACGTGGCGGTGTCGTTCCCGGACTGCTCGCCGCGGAATCAGGACCAGCGACGGAAGGACGACGAACTCGACGCGACCTTGGGCCTGCGGACGTACAACGAGATCCGCCGCGGCCGGGGGCTGGCGCCTTATGCCGATCCGCGGTTCGATCTGCCGTTCATCCCCTCCGATGCGACCGGCGTGAGGGCATCCGAGTGATCGGGTGTCGGGGAAAATCCATTTCCCGACACTCCCACACCCTCACACCGCGACACCCTGCCACCTCGTCACCGAACGTCCCGCGCTCCTCTTCGAGTCGCGGCTAACCGGGAGGCCTGCCCATGTCCCTGACCCGTTCCGACCCTGCCACGCGGACGTTGTCCGTGGACCCCGGGAAGATGACCGTCCGCAGCGTCATCAGCACCATCGACCCGGACCGGGCCGGGGACGTGGTGATTCCGACCGGGTTGAAGAACCTGGAGGAGTACCTGGTGAACCCGGTGGTGTTGTGGGCGCACAACCGGAGTGCGGTGCCGCCGATCGGGACGTGTGCGTGGGTGGACGTGCAGCCGCGGCGGGTGGTGGCGGAGACGCGGTTTGCCCAGAACGTGCCGTTCGCGGAGGACGTGTTCAAGCTGTACGAGCAGGGCGTCTTGCGTGGGTGGTCGATTGGGTTCGTGCCGCGGCGGGCCCGGCGGGTGCCGCCGACGGTGGCGGGGGCGTTACCGTCTCTGCATGTGGACGAGTGGGATTTGCTCGAGTATTCGGCGGTGCCGATTCCGGAGAATCCCGGGGCGTTGACGGTCGCCCTTCAAAAGGGCCTGATTCAGGACCCGACGTTGCGGGACTGGTTGGCCGGCGTGCCGGACGACCGGGGCGGCAAAGTCTGGCGGGCCTGGCCGAAGGACGTGCTGGCGGAACTCATCGAGCGGACCGACCACGTGCATTCGGAGTGAAAGCAAGTTCTTTCTCCCCTCCCCGTTCCGAGGAGGGGCCGGGGGAGGGGTGCCGTTTCACCCACCCCCAACCCCCTTCCCGAAACGGGAAGGGGGAGCCGATCCCCAACCCCAGTGAGGTGCATCATGTCTGCCATCGCAGTCCCGGACAAATTCCAGACTCGGGACGAACTGGTTTCGTTCATCGAGGAGACGGTGGAGAAGGCGGTGCCGTACGCGGCGACGCGTGTGGACCGGCGGGTGCCGTGGGTGACGGCCGGGCCGATCTATTCCGACTCGGCCGGGTACAGCGTACTCAAGGCAGCCGCGTTCGCGCTCGGATACGTCGGGGCGGAGCAGGCGAAGGAAGAGGTTCACACGCACACGCAGTTGCGGGACTTGTATGCCGGGTACGGATTCAGCCCGCACCACGGGCAGCAATCGTTTCTGGTGCCGCTGGCGAGCGCGCACCTTCCGGTATTCGAGCCGCAGGGGAGCCGGCTGCGGACGGAGCTGCATCAGAAAATGACGGCCCAGGCCGGGAAGTTCGACCCGGACGAGGCGGGTTGGCTGAACCGTCGACTGCGGGTGAAGGCGTTGGGGACGGTGGACGACGCGGCCGGGGGCACGTTCGTGCCGCTGCCGATGCTGGGCGAATTGATCGATCTGCAACGGAATCTGGAAGCGTTCGCCGCGGCCGGGGCGCAGGAGATCGCCCTGCCGCCGAACGGCCGGGTGCAGTTCCCCAAGCTCACCGGCGGATCGACCGCGTACTGGGTCGGCGAAGGGAATCCGATCACCGAGAGTACGCCGGGGACGGGTAACCTCGACCTGCAGGCGAAGAAGCTCGGCGTCCTGGTCAAGTTGAACAACGAACTTCTACGGTTCGCCAGCCCGAGTGCCGAGGGGTTGGTGCGGTTCGACATGGCCCGGGCGGCGGCGCTGAAAGCCGACCTGGCCATGCTCGAAGGGACCGGCGGCACGCAGATCAAGGGACTACTTACCTATACCGGTCTCGGCAGTCACACGGCGACCACGACCGGGGCGAACGGCGACACGTTCCAACCGCAGGACGTGGCGCTGATGGAGGCGACGCTACCCGACGCGGTGGACGCCCCGACCGCGTGGCTGATGCGGAAGGCGATGTATGCCGCGCTCATGAATCGGCGGGCGGACGCCGTGAGTGCGGCCGACGGCAAGGGGGCGTTCCTGTTCCGCGGGTCGAGTGCGGCCTCTAACGCCCCGCCTGCCGACCTCTACGGCACCCGGGTCGTCCGCTCCTCCCAAGTCTCCGGCACCCGAACCAAAGGGTCCGGCACCGATCTCTCCTACGTCCTGCTCGGATACTTCCCGGACTGGATCGTGGCCCGGATGGGCGTCATGGAGTTCCTCGCCAGCGGCCACGGCGACACGGCGATCACGAACGACCAGACCGTCCTCCGCGGCATCCAGCACGTCGACGCCGGGCCGCGGCACCCCGCCAGCTTCGTGTTGTGCGATCAACTCATTGTTGAGTGAAACAGCAGCAGTGTCGGTGTCGGCAAAAACGGACTCGGACTTCCCGACACCGACACTGCCACTCCTTCCCCCTGGAGAAAACCATGTCCACCAAGATTCACGACCTCGCGACGCACGCCGCCCTCGGCGTGTCGGTCGCCCCGGGCAACTACACGGCCGACGCCACCGGCGACGCGGTCGACCTCCTCGCCGCGGACGGAAACGCGTTCGCCGTTCTGGTGGTCGGGCAGTTGAACGGCGACTCGGCGTTCACGGCCGCGCTCGAAGAGTCGAGCGATCTGACGACCTGGGCGGCCGTGCCCGACGTGACGTTCCCGACCGTGGGCGAAGAAAACACGGCAGTGTCGCGGACTTTTACCCGCACCGCCCGGTACGTCCGGGCCAACGTCACCGTTTCCGGCGACGATTCGGACGGCAACGTCTGCGTGCTCGTCGGCGGGCAAAAAAAGATGGTGTGAATTCCGACGCCGGAACGTAAGCGAAGAGGCGAATGTTTTTCCGTCGCTTACGCTTCCGGCTCGTTCGACTCGAACGGGAGATTTCCAATGGCTCTTGTCGCTTTGTCGGACCTCAAGCTCCACCTCGGCGTGACGGGGTCCGGGGACGACGATTTGCTGAACCAGCTTCAAGCGGCGGCGGACGGATTCGTCGGGATCCATTGCGGCCGGGACTTCGAAGGCGGGTCGTTCACCGAGCCGTTCGCCGGCGGGAATCGCCTCCTCCTGCTCCGCAACTTCCCGGTGACCGCGGTGACCTCCCTGAAGGTCGATCCGACCCGGATGTTCGGTTCGGACACCGAACGAGACGCGGAGAGTTATGTCGTTCACACGGACCGCGGGGTGATCGAAAACCTGCACGGTCCGTTCGTGTCCGGGGCGGAGAAGGGGGCGCACCCGAAGGCGGTAGTGGTCGAATACGCGACGGCGACGGGAGCCGTGCCCGCCGCGGTGGCCCGGGCGAGTGCCGACCTCGTCGGGTTCTGGTATCGACAGACGAAGACTCAGACGGCTACCAATCAACTCAACGTGATGGAAGTGGCTTCAAGCACCGATTCCACCCGCTACCCGTGGGGCGTTTCCGGCGGATTTCGGATACCGTTCGGCATCCTGGAAGTGCTGGCGCCGTACCGGGCGCGGGCGTTGTAGGGGAGTGGGGTTTTCTTTAGGTTAAGATTCACACTCGGATATGAAAGGCCAAGAAACGCAATTCATACGCCTTTCGAGTGCGTAGAATTCCCTTGCTCTGGTCACTCGTCCTGTTACGCTTGTCTTTGTCCACCCCGTCCGTTGGTCTTCGGTTGGGGTAGCGGCCAAGTCAGGGAATTGGGTATTCCTGGCACCGGCAAGACTGTACGAAATTAGGCCTTCTCGTACTCTGGTTAGTCACGAGCATGAGCCAGCGCGCGCCAACACCGAAGTTTGCAAAACCACCTCTGGTAGAGACCGTTCTAGGTGTTCAGTTTGAAGCCTTAGCAGGCTTCCGCTCCCATCATTATGGATGGCTATGGCGGGAATTCATAGGTCACGACCAGTGGACACCGATTGCCGATGAAAAGCCGCTCCAAGAGTACATCGAACCGTTTGGACAACCGCTTCTGAAAACCGTCAAGCCGCCCACGGACAACGCGCTAAGAGTGCGTCTTAAGCTGAGAAACTTCGACCGGTCTCAGACAATCCAAGTCCAGCCGGACAAGTTTTATTTCAGTTGGACGAGACCGGACGGAACAGTTGGCGACTATGAAACAATTAAACCAGAATTCGGGCGATTGTACGGATTATTTGAACAATTTGCCGAACGTGCCGGGTTGGCACCCGTATCGCCGAACCTTTGGGAGGTTATGTACGTAAATCAAATTCCCAAGGGGGTCTTGTGGGACGAACCTAAGGACTGGCACCAAGTTTTGCCGTCATTATTCCCTGTGAAGGCTCCTACTTCGACTGGACTGAAATTCGCGACGTTTGATGGCGAATGGCACTTTGAGATTGAGCCTCGAAGAGGTCGGGTTCACGTACGTGTAGCGAAGATGATCATGAACCGAAAGGTAGAGCCTGTGCTCTTTATTCAGTCAATCGCGCGCGGCCAAATTGACGAAACGACGAGCTGGTCTGAGGGAATTGACTTGGGTCACGATTCTTGCGTCAACTTGTTTTCGGACATTACCTCGAAAGCAGCCCACGATCTTTGGGAGAGAATTTCATGAACGCTCTTCGCAACGATTCAATGCACGACTTACTAGTCGCTCAGTGGGAGGCAGCTCGCGACGAAGCGACGAGCCTACTGAACTGCGGTGAGAACTGGGACGGCGAGGGAGCGCGCGCGGTGCCAAAGAAACTCGTAGAAGCCACCCTGCGCCTCTTGGATCCGAAATTCCTCACGGACGCGCCAACTGACATTTACCCTGCACCGGACGGTACAGTGCTCATGGAATGGCATCGAGCCAATGGCTGCGTGCATGTGGCGAACATCAGGACTTCAGATCGGGTCGAGTTCGTACACAGATTTCCTGGAAGCAAGCCGCATTCAGAAGTCGTGATGCTTCCTTCCCAGACAGAAGTCTCGGCTGTTCCTTCGACAAATCTAGCCGAGTTAACTAGTTTGGACGAGGGAGCTTGGAGTCTAGCAGCGTGACGCCGATACCGTGATCAATTCGATCATTCCTGACCCCGGCGAGCATTCGCCGCATGATGAGATCGGCCATGCCGAACTGCTCATGCGGCGAATTCTCCTAATTAAAAAGCATTGGAAAAATGAACGACTGTTGGAAGGTACTTTTTGGCCCATTCAAGGTCATTTGGGTCTATCCCTCTCACGAGGGAAATCAGAACAGCACCCTGAGTTCTTGAACGAATGGGAATGCAAGACGGCTTGTACGATTCAGGATCAGCGACTTCGTGAAACGTGCGGTGTATGCGGAGTTCTCGTTAGTGAAGTAAGAGAAGTTGGTTTGACGATTCAACATGACCCTATTATTCCCGAAGATCCAGGTCACGTTTTGCTGCCTGAAATCACCTCCAACGCAATTGAACAAGGCACTGAAGAACAGCGGTTGAAGCTTCGGGAGAAGATCGGAGCACTAGTCGATTTTGCCAAACACAGAATACTAATCAAACCCGGAACACGGACTGCTGATAAGTCACCCACCCGCAATACTCCGCAGTCCTGACCCAGAATTCGCACGGCTAAAAACGTTCTGAAACAAAGTTTCTGACACCGATCAGTCAACAGAGTGTGTCAGTTGTGTAACCGATCAAATTCGCCAAATCCCCTACAACCCCACCCCATTTGCCTCGAAAGTCGCCCTTTTCCCCCCGCGCCAACGGCGTCCCGCTGGCGCCGTTATGAAAGCGTAACCGGGCATCGGTAGACGGACCCCGGCCCGGGCGGGTAAGTTGAACCGGACCCGCCGGCGGGCCGCCCCGTGGCGGCCGGACCGGATCCCGCAACCCGCCGCACCGCGTGCCCCGCGATCAGGAAGCAATCCCCGGCGACGCCGGGGAGACCGAACGGATTGAGGCCGCCCGGGCGGGCGATCGGGCGGCTTTCGCCGCGTTGGTCGAGGCGTATTGGGACCGGTTGTTCCGGTGGCTGTTCCATCTGACCCGGGACCGGCATCGGGCCGAAGATCTGGTTCAGGAGACGTTCCTGAAGGCCCTGGCCGGGCTCGAGTCGTTTAGGCCGGGGAGTAATTTCCGGGCGTGGTTGTTCCGAATCGGGCACAACAACTTTGTGAACCTGAAGCGGTCTGAGAAGCGAACGAAGCAAACGATGCCCGAAGACATGGCCGCCCCGGACCGGGGCAGCCCGGGCGACACGGTGGCGAACAAGGAAGCGCTCGATGCGGTGACGGCCGCGGTGGCCGACTTGCCGCCGGACTTTCGATCCGCTCTTCTTTTGCACGTGCAAGAGGGGCTGAGCCACCGGGAGGTGGCGAAGATATTGGGGACCACGGAAGAAACGGCCCGCTGGCGGGTATTCAAAGCGAGGCAAAAGCTGATGTCCGTGCTCGATCCGGAATTGACGCCGAACAACAAAGACGGTTAGTTGTCATGACCTGCGACGTGTCCCGAAACCGATTGCTCGCCCTGCCCGACCTGACCCGGCTCACGGACGACCTCCGCGCTCATCTGGCCGCGTGCGAAGCCTGCACCGCCTGGCTTGTTCGTGCGAAGCAACTCGACCTTTCGCTCGTTAACCTGCCCGCCCCGAACTCCGACGACGCCAAGACGGCGTTCCTCGAATCCCTCGCCGCCGACGGTCCGATCATCCGGACGATTCCGCGATCGGACCGCACGCAGGCGTTCTCGTTCGTCGCGTTGGCCCGCCGGCTCGACTGGCGGGTGGTCTCCGGACTCGCCGCGTCGGTGGCCGTCGGCGTCGGCATCTGGGGCCTGTCGGGGCCCGGGAAAAAAGTGGCTGAGGTCGCCGGGCCGAAGCACGAACTGCTCGCCCAGAGTGTCGATTTCGTTACGTCGATGAGCACGGCCACGAATCCCCAGGACCGCACACGGTTGTCGATGACGATGGCCGGCGACCTCCGCGACGAGGTCAAGGAACTTTACACCGTCGCCAAGGCGGAAGACCTGAACAAGCTTGCGGACTTGTACGAACGGGTGGTGAAACGGGGCCTGATCGGCCAGTCCCGGGAACTCGCCCGCATTCCGGTGCAGGAGCGTCATGCTTTGTGGCGGGAGGTGCAGGCCCACTTGGCCGCGGTCGTGCAAGATGCGTCCGAGATGCAGGCCAAGGCCCCCCCGCCGGCGTTGCCTTCGCTCGCCAAGATCAAAAAGGCTGCATTGGACGGGCAGGCCGTCGTCAACAATCTCATCGCGAACGGGAGGGGCTAGCCGTGCGTCGCACCCTTCTGTTTCTGGTCCTGTTCGCTTGCTCGGCCGCCTGGGCCGGGGCGCAGCACGGCAGTCCGGATGCGGCCAAGCGGCTCGAGATGCTGGCCGAGAACCGGACGACTATCGAAATCCTTTTGGACCGCGGCCTCGACCTGGCCGGGACGTCGGATTACGTCGAACGGGTGGACGAATCCCGGAAGGCGGCCGACGCGTTGCGGCAGGCGCTGGCCGACGCGGCCGATACGCAAGACCCGGACCGCGTCGTCGAACTCGGCGAACACCTGTCGAAACTGTTTTCGGACGGGCTGGTCCCGACCCTGAACGCGGCCGCGAAAAACATACCCGAATGGTCGCCGTCGTTCGATCGATTGAAGGCAGCCCGTCGGCAAGCCGCCCGCGAGGCCGATAGCGCCACGGCCCTCGACCTTCACGCCGGCCGGCTGGCCGCCTCCGGCCGGGTGAAAGACGTCTCGCAGCAACTCGTCGAGGCAGCCGGGAAGGTTAAGGCCGCGGCCGAGCCGAAGAAGTAGAATCGGGTTCATGTCGTTCTATACTCATTTCCTTTGCTACCGTGCCGGACCAGCTCCGGGCCGAATTACCGGCAATGACCTGACCCGGTTCATTCGACAATTCGTCCGACTCGGCGTCACGTCCGAAACCGGAGGATACGCCCAAATCAAATACGGGGATCGTGCCGACGGCGATGACCAGCCGACGTCGTTTCTCGTTCCGACAGATACGCCCGGAATATCAAAGTGGGAAGAGATGGAATGGGATTTTCAACCCGCGGGCGAGTTCGAACCGTTGTGTGAAGAATTGGCCCGGAAGGACCGTCCCATTTACCGCGCTTCCGTTAATCTCGGCTTGGTTACAGAGGCAATGTTCGCCCATTTCTTCCGCCCGCCCTGGCCGGAGAACGAAGTTGCGCTTTGCCTGGACAGGTGGTCGTTCGCCGTGGAGCCGATCAGATGCCGCACGCTCGATTCCGAAGACGAGCAACCGGTCGGCTGGATGGCCCTTCGGTTCCACGGTCGCGGTTACCTATACCCGTGGAGTT
>DASXPC010000083.1:0-8188 GCA_036493815.1 Fimbriiglobus sp.
TATGCCCGCTCGGCGTGGAGCCGATGGTGCCACCGAGGGCAAGGACGGCGGCGGCGGTCGGGGCCGGAATCGGCGTGCCAGCCGGCAGCGAAGCGTTCGATTTCAGGAGCCAAGTGTACGCTTTGACTTCACTATACGCGATCGTGTTCGACAGGCCGTCCTGGTAATCTCCGACCCGGGTTCCCCCGTTCGGCTGACTGGAAACGGGAATAGCCCCGTCCCCGCCTTGTCCCGTAGCGGGGTTCCAGACCATCCAACTGCCGTAGTTGGCTGCGTAGCTCGACGGCCATCGGTTGATCGACCCGGGACCGGTCGTGCTCGTCGCCGCCTTCATCATGTCGTTCTGCTCGCTGGGGCAGACGAAGATCGGGATCCGTTGCCGGGTAACGGCGTCCTGCACGTTTGCCGCCAGGGTGAAGTCCACCTGATTGAACGTGTTGCCCTGTTCGATGTAGGGCAGGATGCGGGTATAGTGAGACCATGAATCCGCAGACGTCACGTTGGCGGGATAGATTCCGCCCGGCGGGAATTTCTGGTTCGTACTTTCGTAGTTGTGGAGGGCGAGGCCGATCTGCTTCAAGTTATTCAGGCATTTCGTCCGGGCCGCGGCCTCGCGGACTTTCTGCACTGCGGGCAACAAAAGGCCGATCAGGACGGCGATGATCGCGATGACGACGAGCAGTTCGATCAGCGTAAAACCGTTACGCCGTCGGCGGGGGAATGCAGGCATGGGGCGACTCCGGAAGTCGAACGTGAGGTGACGGAAAAGGGAAGATTACAAAACTGTAATTATTACGCGAATGTAATCAAGACGAATTCGTCGATTTTTTCAGAATTGCTAACTGGGCAGGTCCGAATCATCGACTCGGAGTGGGGAGGGAAAAGGAAACCGTCGCTCCTTTTTCCGCGGAATTCCCGGCCGTCACGGTTCCGCCGTGCAGTTCGGCGATCCCGCGCACGATCGCGAGGCCGAGGCCGACCCGACCCGCTTTCGAACTGCGGGCCGCGTCCGCCCGGTAGAACCGGTCGAACAGATAGGGCAAATGTTCGGCAGGTATTCCGGAGCCGGTGTCGCGCACGCCGACGCGAACGGCACCGGCCTCCGCCGTCGCGAATAGTGCGACCGTGCCGCCGTCCGGGGTGTGTGCCAAAGCGTTCGACACGAGGTTCCCGACGGCCCGCTGAAAGAGCGTGCGGTCGGCGTGGACGATCGCCCCGGCGTCCGCCTCCACGACCAATCGCACCCCTGCCTCGGTCGCAGCCGGGTCGAAGAACTCTTGGATCGTCCGCAGTTCGTCCGCGACATTCAGGGGCACTTTCGCCAGCACCGTTTTCGGATCTTCGGCCCGGGCCAAAAACAGCAAGCTGTCGATCAGCTGGGTCAGCCGGCCGCATTCCTCCAGACACGAGCCGAGCACGTCCCGGTATTCCTCCGGCGGTCGCGGTCGTTGCAGCGCGACTTCGGCCCCGACCCGCAGTGCGTTCACCGGCGTGCGGAGTTCGTGGGCGATGTCCGCGGAGAACCGGTCGAGCCGGGCGAACGCGTCTTCCAGCCGGGCGAGCATGGGGTTGAACGTGTCGGCCAGATCGCGGACCTCGGCCGGAAGGCCGGCGGTGGCAATGCGCTCGCCCAGGTGGGCCGGGCCGATGCGGCGGGCCATGGCCGTCACGTTCGCGATCGGGCGAAGGCCTCGCCGGGCGAGCCAGTAGCCGCCCGCCGTTGCGGCCAGAAGACTCAACCCCAGCACGTAGAGCAATTGCCGCCGGAGTTCCCCCAGCAACTCCTCATCGCCCGACGTGTCCATCGCGACGTGAATGACCGTCCTTCCCCCCGGCTCGGCCCAAGCCAACACTCGGTAGCCCCGACCGTCGGGCCGGTCGACTTCTTCGGATTTCTCGTACGGCGGCCCGGACGACACGTCGGGGAACGCGTCCCACGGCAAAAACTTTTCCATACCCGGTGATTCGATGGTAGCTTGGTCCGAGCCGCGCGCGATCCGCAGAAACAACCGCCCCGTGCTGGCCGCCAGTACGTACTGTTCGAGTACGCCTCGATCGGCCGGACTCTGCTCCATCACCCGACGGACCGCCGTCACCTTGTCGCGGAGGAACTGATCGTCCTCGCGGTCGAGATTGCGGGCGAGCGCCCAGTAGAGGTAGCCGGTGGCCGCGAAGACGAGGGCGAACGTGACGGCCGCGTACCAGACGGTGAGCCGGGCTGCCAGCGACCACGGCCGGTTTGATTCCCTCCCCCCTTGCGGGGGAGGGCTAAGGTGGGGGGGGCTAGGGGCGGGGTTCGAGGACATACCCCACCCCCCGGACGGTGTGGATCAGCTTGGCGTCGAACGGGTCGTCCGCCTTCGCCCGCAACCGGCGGACGTGAACGTCCACCACGTTCGTGCCCGGATCGTACTCGACGCCCCAGACCTGCCCGGCAATGAGATTGCGGGACAGCACTTCGCCGGTTCGCCGGGCGAGCAAAGCGAGCAGGGCGAATTCTTTGGGCGTCAGGTCGAGCGGCGCGGTACCGCGGGCCGCCTTCAATTTGGTGAAATCGATTTCGAGGTCGGCGACGTGGATCGTATCGTTCGACCGCCCCGGCCCGCGGCGCAACAGCGTGCGCACCCGAGCGAGCAGCTCCGCGAACGCGTAAGGTTTCACGAGGTAATCGTCCGCCCCGAGTTCCAGCCCCTTCACCCGGTCCCGCACGGCGTCCCGGGCGGTGAGGAGCAGCACCGGCGTCGTCACCCCCGCCGCCCGCAGGTCGCGGAGGATCGTCCAACCGTCCATCCCAGGCAACATCACGTCGAGAACGACGAGGTCGTACCCGCCCTCGACCGCTTTCGCGAACCCCTCCGGTCCCGTCCCCGCCGCCTCGACCGCGAACCCGTGCTCGACCAGCCCCGTCCGGAGGATGGCCACGGTTTTCGCGTCGTCTTCGACGAGGAGGAGTTTCATAACGTGGAAACGGATGGACGAATCGGGATCATTTGCGATTGGGGATTTCGAATCGGAAGACCTCGATTGTGGCGGATTCCGCTCACTCCTTCGCTCAGTACGCGGATTGGTCAACAATCTCGCCTCCGGCTCGCGTTGCCAGAGCGGGAAGGAGCGGGGCGGCGGAGTATTTCAGGAACCGAACCGAGCCGTCGGCGAATGCCCAGGACGCCCCGCCGTGGTGGAGGCTCCAAAAGTGCTGCACCCCGCACGGGTCGTCGACGTCGGCAGGGCTATAGGTCGAAGGCTTCGGACAGAACGGAACGGCGACGTTACGGTAATCGACGACGGCGAGGGCACTATCGTAGGCGGACCACGCCCACCACCCCCAGTCGAGGTCGGGGGCGGGCGAAGGGGGGCGTTCGCCGAGCATGACGGTGTTGGCCGTGCCGTCCTTAATATCCGATATCCGAATCGCCGATCCGCGGAAGATTACCCCGTCTTTCGGTCCGCCGAATTCGAGATTGAGATTGGTATCGGACGGCCCGCGCGAATAACCGCTCCCCTCGACGGCGAGGTAGGACGTGAGCCCGAATTTGTCCCCGAGGTATTTGAAATTGCCCCCGAGCGAGACGGTGCCGGTTCGCGGATCGGACGGGCAGGAGAAGAGTTGGACGAGTTGTTTCTGGGCAAGTTTCATACCCGTACGTTCGAGGGCGTCCCGTTCGATGTAGGGGAGGATGAGTGCGGCCCAACTCCGTCGAGGTCGGGCGTCCGGCGGCGTGGGGCTGTCGAGGGGCTCGCAAAAATTCCAGTATTCGTTATAGGCTTGCGGGAAGCATGAGTTTGAACTGTGGAAGCCGTGAAGTGCGAGACCGAGCTGCTTGAGATTATTTTGGCACCTCATCCGTGATGCCGACTCGCGGACTTTCTGAACGGCCGGCAAGAGCAGGCCGATCAGAAGCACGAGGATACCAATCACCACCAGCGCCTCGAGCAACGTCGTGGCGCGGCGGTGCATGACGTTCTCCCCAAAGGACCGAGGGTTACTTCTTTTTATCGCCGGAGGTCACTTTCCCCGTCCGTGCATTAATCACGATGTCCCCGGACTTAACGACGAGTGCGTCGCCATCCTTGGAAAAAGTCAGATCGGCGAGCGGAGTATCTTTGAGCGACTCGGCCGCGATCTCCAGAATCCGCCCCTCGGGCAGCTTCGCCTTGGAGTTAGCTTGTTTTTCGATGAGCCGAATCACGTCCAAACTCACGCCCGCAATTCCGTCTTTTCCCAAATCGGTTTCGACATTCTTGGTGATTTCGCCGCCCTTGCTCACCTCGATCTCTCGGATCTTCCCACTGCCGTAGAAGTAGAATCCGTACACTTTTCTTTCCGTGCGACCCTTGAGCAGGAGCTTCGGTTTGGCTGCCTTTTGGGCAATCTCATAAGCCTGGGCAAAAGTGATCGAGGACTGGGCCTGACTGGTCGAGCCAAACGTTAGAACGGCGGCGGCGGTTAGAACCGCAAGACGGACCATGACTTCTCTCCATCGAAGGGGGATGATGGTACGAAATCGGCCGTTTCCGTGCCGAAGACGACCTTCATGGTTAGGGGGATTCCTGACTCAAGTTAAACAGGCCTCCCGTCGGACTCAAGCAAAAATCATAATTCTGAGAAAGAGTTTATGCAGGGAATGCCGGTTGTTCGGGCTTGGTTATCGAAACGCCTCAAACTCCTTCCCCAGCAAACTGGCCGCGATCTTCAGTTTCAGAATCTCATCCGTCCCTTCGTAGATGCGGCAGACGCGGACGTCCATCAGGTGCCGGCCGGGGCGGTAGAGGGTGCTCCACCCTTTGCCGCCGAAGACTTGGACGGCCCGGTCGGCCGCGTCCCAGGCGGCGTTGACGGCATGGAATTTCGCCTTCGCGGCGAGCAAGTCGGCGGCTTTCGCCAGCTCTTTGTCCAGTGGGTTTCCGGATGCCTCGTCTTTCAGTTTCGCGGCCCGCAGAAGCATGCTCTCGGAGGTGATGCGGTCCATTTCGATATGCGCGATATGATCCTGCACCAATTGATGTTTCCCGATTTCCTTGCCGTGCTGGCTCCGTATTTTGGCGTATTCAATGCACTCGGCCAGGCAGTCTTCGATGACTCCCAAACAGCCGGCCGCGACGCTGAGCCGGCCGCTGACGAGCGTGCCCATTGCCACGCGGAAGCCGTCCCCTTCCCCGCCCAGAATGTTCTCGGCCGGCACTTCGCAATTGGTCATTTCAAACATCGCCGTGTTCGACGTCGGCATTCCCATCTTCGCGTTGGGGCTGAAGCTCTCGGCCGCAAAGCCGGACTGTTTCGTGTCGATAACGAAGGCCGTGATCCGCCGTTTCGGGTCGCCTTCGGAAAGTCCTTCGGGATAGCCGAAGACCACGATCGCGTCGGCGATACCGCCGTTGGAGATCAGGTACTTCACGCCGTTGAGCACGTAGCCGGCTGAAGTTTTCTTGTAAGTGGTGGTCATCTCCCGCGGGTTGCTGCCGGCCTCGGGCTCGGTCAGGCCGAAGGCCAATACCTTTTCCCCTTTGCACGCCAGGGGCAGGTACTTCTTTTTGACCGCTTCCGCTCCGTACGTCTGAATCGGATAGGCGCCGATGCTGAGTTGCCCGGAGAAGAACGTGCGCGGTCCCGTGCCTTCCCGACCGATGCGGGCGAGGGCGAGGAAGTAGCTGACCGCGTCGGCCCCGCGGCCGCCGTACTGCGGGTCGACGTTCATGCCGAGTACGTCGTGCTTTTTCGCCAGCGGCAGCAGTTGGTCGTTGAACCGGTGCTCGGCATAGGCCAGTTCCTCCACCGGCCGCAATTCCTGACAGAACGCTTCCACGTCGGCGGCAAGTTTGGCGGCGTCGAACGGCATGGGTCACCTCGAAGGACGACCCGGGAATTGTAGCGACCGACGCCACGCATATTCTGACCCCATGACCATTGACCTCAACGCCGACCTGGGCGAAGGCGTCGGTGCCGACGCCGAAATGCTGCACCTCGTCACGTCCGCGAACATTTCGTGCGGGGCCCACGCCGGCGACCCGGCGGGGATTTACGCCACGCTGGAACTCGCAACCGAGCGGGGAGTCGTGGTCGGGGCGCACCCCGGATATCCCGACCGGGCGAACTTCGGTCGGGCACCGATGAAATGGACCGAACAGGAAGTTTGGGCCCACGTAATGATGCAGGCCGGCGGGCTGGAAGCCCTGGCCGAGGCGGCGGATGTCGAAGTACTTTATCTCAAACCGCACGGGGCACTCTATCACGAAGCGTGCCGGGATGCGGTGGTCGCCCGGGCGGTGGTGGCGGCGTGCGTGGCGCTCGACCTCGCCGTCGTCGGTCTGCCCGGGTCGAAGCTGGAAGACGAGGCGGAAGACTTCGTCGAATTCATTCCCGAAGGCTTTGCGGATCGGCGATACCAGTCGGACGGCACGCTCGTGCCGCGGACGGAGCCGAACGCGCTGATTCACGACCCCGTCGAGGCCGTGGCTCAGATCGAACGGCTGGTAAAGGATTTCGAAGTTCA
Organism: Fimbriiglobus sp.; assembly: GCA_036493815.1. Lineage (GTDB taxonomy): Bacteria > Planctomycetota > Planctomycetia > Gemmatales > Gemmataceae > DASXPC01. Next base: position 6,492 of record DASXPC010000083.1, read on the forward strand.
GACGATCTGCGTCCACGGCGATTCGCCGGGGGCGGTGGCGTTCACGAAAGCGGTGCGGGAGAAGTTGTTGGCGAAGGGGTTCGAGTTGAAGGCGTTTTCCTGATTCGGCGGATAATGTGGACCGCGGCCGTCCCGGCCGCAGAAGACGAGCGGGCGGGCCGCCCGCGGTCCAAATTCACAATGAGCCTGACCGTCCTCGATCCCGGGTTGCATTCCCTTCTCGTCGATACGGGGCGGCCGTCGTCGCGTTCCCTCGGGGTACCGGTCGGGGGGGCGGCGGACCGGTTCGCCTTCGCCATCGGCAACGCCCTTCTGGGCAACGATCCCGCCGCCGTCGCCCTTGAAATAACCTTGGCTGGACCGACGCTGCGGGCCGAGCACCGCACCGCGGCGGTGATCTTCGGCGCCCCGTTTGCCGCCCGAATCGAAGGCCGGCGCGACCTCACTCCCGGTGAGACGTTCGCATTGGAACCGGGGGACGTGCTGAGGACTGGCGGAGCACCGGAAGGCGTTCGCGCTTATTTATGCGTCGCGGGCGGCTTCTCGTCGCCGGAGATACTCGGTAGTAGAAGTGGCCTGGAGCCGGTGAAGAAGGGGGACGTGCTTCCCTGCCCGACCGGCACGACTCCCGGGCGGTCGCTCGTCCGGGAAGAACCGGGTGAGGCGCCCGGATTTTTTTTGCGCTGCCTCCCCGGTGTGCAATACGATTTGTTCCTTCAGCCCGAGCGTTTCACCGCCGGTGCGTACGAAGTGACACCCGCGAGTAACCGGATGGGCCTGCGGTTAAACGGCGAACGGCTCGAACGCCGGCCGGGCGAGCTGACGTCCGAACCGGTCGCGCCGGGGGCCGTGCAGATTACGAACGACGGAATGCCGGTCGTCCTCGGCGTGGACGGGCAGACGATCGGCGGCTATCCGAAGATTGCCCACGTCATCCGCGCCGACCTCGACCGGCTCGCCCAGCTTCGGCCGGGAACGACCGTGACGTTCCAATTCGTCACGCCTGAAGAAGTTGAGTTGGCCGCACGGGACTGTGCCGCCAGTCTCGGCGAATGGTTGGCTCGACTTTCGACCGTCGTTCCGCCCGGGTCACTTCTCCTAGAATGAGGACGATTCCTCCACGGAGCACTCCGATGCGCTACCTGCTCGCCGCCGCAACCGTCGTCGCGGCCTCCGCCGGGTCTTTTGCCGACGACAAGGGCACCCCGATCACGCTCGCGGGGATGAAATCCACGACCCCGGCCGGCTGGAAAGACGTGACCGATTCGCTGACCGGGAACTTTCGGCCGACGGCCCAGTTCCAGCTTCCCCCCGCCGACGGGGATAAGGAGGCCGCCGTGCTGGCGATATTCAAACTCACGGGCAGCGGCACCGAGGACCAGAACCTCGAGCGGCAACGGGCGAAATTCCTCCCGGCCGCCGGGAAGAGCAAGCTCGACGAAAAGAAGGACAAGATCAAAGTCGGCACGATCGAAGCGACCTATCAGGACATCTCCGGCATCCTAAAGAAGAAGCCGTTCCCGCAATCCGAAAAGTTCACACCCGTGCCGGGCCAGCGGCAGCTCTATGTCCTGTTCGATTCGAAAGACGGCGACTCCTATTACGTGCGCTTGCTCGGGCCGGAGAAGACGGTTCAGAAGCACAAAAAGGAGTTCGAGGAGTGGCTGAAGAACTTCAAATAACCGGGTCTGTTGGGG
>DASXPC010000084.1:0-11361 GCA_036493815.1 Fimbriiglobus sp.
GCCATTTTGAGCCGGTTCGCCATGACTATCCCCCCGGTGCCTGGTAGCAACCGGGAAGGACTTACGGCGAATTCCCGCCTCCGTAAAATGGCCGGGTTTCAAGCGCCCATCACTGGCGGCATTTGAGCGCCCGCTGACACCAGCCGTCGTACTTCTCCGCAGTCCGTTTGTTTCCGGTACCGACGAAATTCACCTTCACCTTGTAAGTCATCCGCACCACGCCCGGGTCGGTAGTTTCTTTCACGTCGAGCGATTCGTCGAGGGCCGGGTCGCAGGTCTTTTTCACCCGGGCGTCAAGGGCCGGGTCGCCATAAAGGACGAATATTCCGTCGGTGAATTCGGTCCCCTGGCGATCCCGGCCGGCGACCAGATTCTCGGCGAGCAGGTACTGCGAATACTGGCGGAGGAGGAACAGTGATTCCGAAAACGACCAGCGGCCCTCCTGCTTCAGGAACCAGTCGGCCATGCTCCAGTTCAATTCGTACCAGGTGGATTGGACGGCCCCGATGTATTGCTTGGCCCCGTTCTTCATCCAGGCGAGGGCGTAGGAATCTTTGAAGCTGTGGCGGTTGTCGTTGACGACGCCGGTGAGGCAGTTGCCGACGGCCCAGTAAACCTTGGGGCGGGATGCGGAGAGCGGCAGGTCCACACCCGGGGCTTTCATGGCGAGTTGGCCGTCCTTCGCACGAAGGAACCCCTGGCCGCGAGGGTACATGAGCATCCAGTCGCCGTGGCCGCCGTGACCCGAGCCGATGATGAGGTCGAACTTGTCTTCGGTGAGCAGTTTGTGAATGAACTTTGCGTCATCCGGGTCGCTTACCGGCCCACCCGCTTTCGAAAGCGAGACCTCTTTCCCCGCCGTCTTCTTGCCGAGTTCGCCCTTGTTCTTCGACCATTCGGTGACGTAGTCCCCTTCCGTCACCCAGTTCAGCCAGTCCCCTTGCGTCTTGGTGAATGCCCGGTTGATGACCACGGGTTCGGACTTCGCCAGTCCGATAGCGTGGTCCGGGTCGTACCCGGTGAGGATGCCCCAGATGGCGTCCACGTACGGGTCGTCGTCGAGCGTGCGGCAGAACTTGTTCGCGAGCGGTGCAAAGGCGGGGAAGTTCTCGGTCGGCAGACAGACGAAGCAAACCCAGCGCGGGTGGTATGCCCCGACGGCCTTACGGACGTCGTCGGGGGTTTTCTCGTACGCGAACGTCTTGCCTTGGTGCTTGGTTTCCAGGTATTGCACCACCTTGCCCCACGGCCCGGCGGCGACGTCTTTTTTCACGACGATGGCATAACGGCCCGTCGGGTCGGCGGCAGGGGATGTGAACCCGCATGCGGCGACGACCAATCCGGCAACGAGCATTCGCACGGGAACCTCCCGGAACGGCGAAGGGAAAAGACTGAAACTACCCGACCGGCCGGCCCGGGGACAACTCATTTCCCTGCCGTCAACGTAACCTGCTTCGGCGCGCCGAAGCAGCCGTCGAGGTCGTGGGCCTGTCCTTTCGCCCATGTTTCGAACTGACCCTATGGCGGGAGCAACGGCGCGGAGTCCGTGATTTCATTCGCTGACGAAGCCAGAGTGATCGTGCACCGCATGAATTGGAGTCGTGGCTCTTGGCCGCATCGAGCAACACCGGAAACCGGTCGGTCGGGTCGTCGAGGTTGACCACCTGATAACGGCGGTACTTGAAACCGATTGATCGCTAATAAATGCTTCTGAGTTCCTCCGGTATAGTCTCGCGCCAGAGTTTTTTCCGTCGCCGAGGATAACGACCAGCCGACCAGCGATCGCGTTCACGGCCGCGGGTCTCGACCCGAAACGACCGGCGTCGAGTCCGTGCTGGGAATCGACTTCAACCCGACGGTGTTCACGGCCGTTATGCGGTAGATGTGCGGCTTGCCGGGTTCTGCCGTTTTGTCGGTGAACTGCAGGGGGATGAGCGGTTGCGTGGGCGTGTCGCTGTATTGCAGGTACTGGAAAATTGGGCGGCCGTAAGGGTTCCTGCCTTTCTCGGGAACCGTGGCGATGACTCGGCCGTCACGCTCGACAACGAAGTTCGCCAGTCCGCTTTCGAGGTCGGCTGCGGCGTCCCACGTCACCTTGTTTCCCCGGACCCGGACGTTAGACGGCGCGGGCGGTGGTGTGGTGTCGGTAACTTTCGTGTCTTTGACGTATTCCGTCCAGGCCTTCGCGATCGCTTCGTTCGGGAGCCACGCGGCCTTGAGAGGGTCGCCGAGGTATTTCGCGACGGGAGCCGCCGGACCGCCGAGGACCGGCGCGAGCCAAGCCTTATCTGCCGGCATGGGACGAAGCGGGCCGCCGGTGACTTTCGGGAGCCGGGCGGTCAGGCAGGCGTCGAGCCAGGGAATGGCGAGGTACCGCTGGTTGCCGCACTCGTGACTCGTGAAGGGGTCGATTGCGACGCCGATCAGGCCGCCCTTGTTGCGGAGTTCGTGGAAGAACGTTTCGTTGGCCGGCCAGACTCCGGCGAACTGCTTGCCCTTCTCCGTCACGCCCTCCTTCGTGCCGAGGTTGCACATGACCGGAACTCGGAGGGCGGCTTCGGGCACGGAATACGGCTTGACTCCCGGCCGACCGGGGTCCACCTTCACCGGCGGCACACCCGAGCGGAGCCAGGCGGCGGCGACGCGGTCCGGGTGCAGCATCACCATCCCGCCCGCCCAGTGGCCACCGCCGCTATGGCCCCAGAGCGCCCACGGCACAGTCGCTAGTTCCAAGTGACCAGACTTCTTACCCAGGTCGACGAGGCATTTTTGGAAGGCGGCGTCGGACCCGTTCCGCGGGTCGCACCACTTCTGGCAGTCCGCCATCTCAGGCTGTTCGTAGGTCGGCGAGAGGAGCGCGCAATCGTGGGCCCTCGCGAGCGCCTGCCAGTGAAGGTCGTACGCGCCCGTCAGGCCCGACTTGCACGACCCTTCGCCGCACCCGTGCTGGTGGACGACGACCCCGCGCAGCGTTTTCACGCCCGGGGGAATCCAGACCGTGTAGTTGACCGGATAGATCAGCCCGCTCGGTAGATGCGAGGCCTCGTACCGGACGCGGTAGTAAGGCGAATCGGCCGGCGGGTAGACGGCGTAAGCAGCCGCGGGCAGGTTCGGCACGAGGGTCGGGTCGTATTTCGACCCGGCCGCGACCTGGATCATGGTGATCCGCATCTTGGTCGGGAAGAATTTCTCCGGGTCGGGCCGCTTGTGGACGTGGCCGTTGCCGCCGCTGTCGTCCTTCATCACCAGGTGCATTTCCTTGATCCCCTTCTCCCAAACGATGTTGTCATTCTGCCAGAAGGAGGTCATCTTCACGTCCTTCTCGTAGACGCCTTTCTCGCGGTAGATGTCGGTGCCAGTGCAGCCGTACCCGGCCTTCTGCCCCATGTTCGGGATGTAACACAGCGTCCAGGTTGTGGGCGTGCCCCCCTCGGGCTTTTCGATCACCTCGGCCCGGATGTGAACGGTACCGTTCCGGTAGTCGACCGGCTTCACCCAGTCCTTGGGACGGTCAGCATTGAGCATCGAGCCGCGGACGTAGTAGTGCGACTTGCTCGGTTTGGCATTATCGGCGTCTTCCTTGGTGAACGTGAAGGTCACGTCGAACAGCACGAACTGCTTCGCGAAACTGCAGGGACAGGCCAAAAGCAACGTCAGACTGGCACCGAGGAAAACGGACCGTTTGGAGTGTAAGAATCGAACGCAATCCATGGCTGACACCTCGAGAGGCCGATGACAAATCGATAGTCCCTTGCCTCAACGTCGGGCGCCGGGCAAGGTGAGGTCGGATCACGGCGGGGAACGGGTCTTAGTTTACCCCACTCGCGGCCGCAGGGGAGGGACGGGTGGTGCCTCTTGCATCTTCCCCTTACGTGGCCCGTCGGTAGGGGAACAGTCGAAGTTCGGCGTCTCGTATCAATGGCTGGGATGGGAGAGGGGTTTGATTGTCAATTAACCCACGAATACCCCACCAGTAAAGCCGGCGAAGGCGTCGAACGCGAACAGTTCCGGCGGGGAGCCGTTCGCCAAGATATTCGCCCCGAGGTAAGCGGTGACCCGACTGCCGGCACCGGCGCCGGCGCCAACCAGGAGGTCGGCCTTTTCGTCGCCGTCCAGGTTTTTGATGGCGATGCGAATCCCACCGCGGCTTTCAACGTCTCCTGCGAAGAAGTTGGCCACCGGTGTTTGGTTGCCTTGCAAGAGGGCGTGGCCCGAAAGGGCGAAGACACGGGGTCCGCCGCCCGGGCCGCCGCCGGCGATCACGTCGGCGAACCCGTCGCCGTCGAGGTCCCCTGCAGTGACGAACACCCCATTGCGGAGCGACTGCTCGAACGCGAAGAAATCGCCGACCAGTTTCGGGCCGCCGTCGGCCTTCATGTTCGCCCCATCGAAGACCGCGAGCCGCGGGCCGCCGCCGAACCCGGCGGCGACGAGCAAGTCGGCCTTGCCGTCCCCGTTGACGTCACCCAGAGCCGGCCGGGCACCGCCCCGGAAAGCCGGGTCGTCGATGCCGAAGAAGTCGGCGAGCTGCTTGAACCCGTTACCCGTGAAGACACGGACCCGCGGGCCGCCGCCTTCGTCGGGCGAAATGGCAAGATCGGCAACGCCGTCGCCGGTGAGGTCACCGACGGCGACGAACACGCCGCCGGTAAACGACGCTTCGAATGGATCGATGGAAAAGAGTTGGTGCTGATCGACGCCGTCGAGGACGCGGACGTGCGTGGGAGAGCCCGGGCCGGTGCCGACGACGAGATCGGCGACGCCGTCGCCGTTGAAGTCGCCGACCGCGGTGCGGATCTCGCCGTCGAACCCGGCGAACGGCGTCACGGTATACCGGGGCGTGTGGTCCGGGTTATAGAGCGTCGCTGACCCGGCCCCGCCGACGGCAAACTCCTTCGTCCCGACCAGGGCCGCGGCCGGGCCGACGTTCGTTTCGTGAAACGTCGGCGGGCTCACCACGCCTGGCACGGCGATGGTGATCGCGTACGTCCCCGCGGCCCCGTTCGCCGCGATGGTGACCCCGGCCGTTCCGTAGGCGTCGGTGATCGGGGTCGTGCCGCCTGGGAACGTCGCACCTGCCCCGGCCGCAGAACTCGAGAACGTCACTGTCGTCCCGGACACGGGGTTCCCGAATGCGTCGGTGACTTTCACCGAGAGCGGAACCGCAAACGTCTGGTGCAGCTTCACAGACTGGTCGTCGCCGAGCAGCACGGCGACGTCCGCCGCCGCCCCGGCCGTGTTCGTCAGACTGAACGACGCTGGCGACCCGACACCCGTGATGGTTGCCGTCACACCATACCCACCGGCCTCGGTGTTCGCCTTTACCGCTTCGCTCACCTGCCCGGCCGCGTCGGCCACGAGGGTGACGCCGCTCAAGAACGTCGCCCCCGCTCCGGACCCCGGCCCGGTGAACGACACCTTCGCACCCGGCACAGGGTTGCCAAGGGCGTCGACCACCCGGACGAAGAGTGGGTTTGCGAACGTCGTATCGACAGTTGTTGATTGTCCGCCGCCGGAGATGGTGATGAGTTTCGATGGCGCCCCGGGATTGTTCGTCAGGGCGAAGCTGACCGGCTGCGCGACACCGGCGACTGTTCCGGTCACGTTGTAAGACCCAGCAGTCGCGTTCGCGGCGAAAGGCACGGACACGCGGCCGGCCGCGTCGGTCACGGCCGACGCCCCATTCGGAAATGTCACACTGGCCCCGCTTCCCGGCCCGGCGAACATGACCGTCACGCCCGGCACCGAGTTGCCGAAAGCGTCGATCACCAATGCCACAAGCGGGGAGGGGAAAACGGTCTTCACGGTGGACGATTGTCCGGAACCGCTCTCCGCGACGATGGCCGCCGGCGTTCCGGGCATATTCGTCAAAGGGAACGTTGCTGGGACTGCAACACCCGAAGCGGTAGCCATTACGATATAGCTTCCGGTAATGGTATTCGCCGACACCGGAATCGTGGCCAAGCCGTCCGCTTCCGTTGGGATTGTGGGTCCACCGGGAAACGTGGCACCGGCTCCCGTCACCGGCCCGGCGAACGTGACCGAGACTCCGCCAACGGTGTTGCCAAATACATCGACCACTCGGGCGACGAGGGGATCACTGAACAATGTATTCACAGGTGCCGAATTACCGGCTCCGCTCACCACCGAAATGGAAGCCGCCGCGCCGGGTGCGTTCCAAAGGCTGAAAACTGTTTGGGCGATCTCTGACACCTCGGCTGTAACCGGGTAGTAGAATGCTCCGGCAATCGTATTGGCAATCACCGGAATAACGGCGAGGCCCGTCGCATCGGTCGTCTCGATTGGTCCGTCGGGAAATACCACACCCGGTCCGTTATTCGGACCGGAAAACGTGACCATCACATTTGGGACGGGGTTGCCGTATTCGTCAAATACTTTCACGGCTAACGTATCTGCGAAAGGTGTATTAACGATTGTCAACTGCTGGTCCCCGTGAACCTTATAGATCGTTGCCGGTGTTCCGGTCGTATTGGTCAAAATAAATGATGCCGTGTTCCCAATGCCGGCAATCATCGCCGTGGCAGTGTATCCGCCGACAACCGAATTGGCCGTGACGACAACGGATGCCATTCCTGCCGAATCCGTTATCGAATTCGGTCCGCCGGGGAACGTGGCTCCCGGTCCGGATCCTCCATTTGGTGCGGCAAATGTCACCGTCTCACCTGCCACCGGATTTCCAAATGCATCCACGGCTTGAACGACGAGTGGAGATGCAAAATTGGTCGCCACCGTCGCTTTTTGACCGCTCCCGCTCACCACTACTAGGTTTGAAACGGCACCGGCGGTGTTGGTCAGATTGAACGAGGCCGGCATGGCCACGCCGGTCACGGTGGCCGTGACGGAATAAGATCCCGCAGTCTTATTTGCGTTAAACGAGACGGTGGCGTCTCCCGAAGAGTTAGTATTCGGGGTCGAACTTCCCGTAAAAGTGATCCCGGCTCCATTGCCCGGTCCGGCAAAAGTTACGGTTATTCCGGCGACGGGATTCCCGAATGCGTCCGTTACATTGGCCACGAGGTCGGCGGCAAATGACGTATTGACCGTTACCGACTGCCCGTCACCCGAGACGGCCACGATGTTCGCCGGTGCCCCCGGGTTGTTCGTCAGGGCGAAGCTGATCGGTGATGCAACCCCGGCGACCGACGCCGAAACGTTGTAGCCTCCCGCCTTGGTGTTCGCGGACACGGGAACGCTGACCTGCCCGGCCGCGTCTGTCGTCGGCGTCGCCCCGCCGGGGAAAATGGCCGTTGCCCCGGTCGCCGGATCGGTAAAAGTGATCGTGACCCCCGGGACGCCGTTGCCGTACGGGTCAAGGATCTTTGCCACGAGAGGGGCGGCGAAGGCGGTGTTCACCGTCACCGATTGGCCGCCGCCGGAGACTGCGGCGATGGCGGACACTGCCGCCGGATTCACAGTTACGGCCGCGGAACCTTTCGCCGTTGCGACGGTGTCCTGAACGGTAACGGTCATCGACCCGGCCGTCTTCAACGTCACGTTGTGGAACGTGTGCACCCCGGCGTCCGCGGCAGTGAACGTGTAGTCGGCCGGAAGACCGTTTCCTGCGGACGATTGCAGATCGGTGGTCGTGAAGTGGACGGTGCCGGTGTAGGAGGGGAAGGTCACGGACTTTTGATCGCGGGCCGTAATTGTGACGTCGAAGCCTTGACCGGCGGGAGTGGCGGTGGGGGCGGAGAGCGTGAATCCGTTAAGGATTGGCTGCGTCGGAATCGTCGTGTTGAGGACGACGGATAAACTGCTCGGGCTGTCGAGGGACGTGCCGAGTAAGTCGGGTAATCCGTCGCCGTTCATGTCGGCGGTTGTTACGTATCCGGTATCAAAGAAGCCGCCGATCGTGATCGCCGTCGCAAAATGCGCCGGTCCGTTGGCCAGTAATACTTGCACCCCGACCACGGACGCGCCGCCGTTCCAAATGAGCGGGACCAGGTCCGTCCGCCCGTCGCCGTTGAGGTCGGCCGCGGCCATGGAGTCCAAGTTGTTGACGGCACCCCCGTTCAGTCCCCCTTTCGTAAACGTGGCCTGCGGTCGGAACGTCCCGTCGCCGTTACCCAAAAAGATCCCGACGAAGCCGTTCGCCCCGTAGTTGACGGCCAGGTCCGGTTTGCCGTCCCCATTGAAATCCATCGACTTTCCGGTCGAGTCCCGGGCGTCGACCGCGTCCCGGTAGTGGCTGCCCGGTCGGGTGCCGTTCGCGTACCGCGGTCCGAGGGTAAACGTACCCGTTCCTTGATTGAGAAAGATGCTAATCTGGCCCGTGTTGTTGGGCCCGGAAAAATTGGAAACGGCGAGGTCGGGTTTTCCGTCGCCGTTGAAATCCGCCGCGTCGATGTCGCCCTGACCGTTCACCCCGGGCGAATAGTACGTCGGGCTCGACAGGGACGTCCCCGTGCCGGTGTTCAACAACACGGCGATCCCGAACTTCTCCGTCCAAGCTACGACGTCGTCCTTCCCGTCGCCGTTGACGTCGACGACGACCAGGTCGTCAGTCCAACTGTCGGGGTAAGACGTCGGATTCAGGGCGGTGAAAACCGGAGCCTGGAACGTCCCGTCGCCGTTCCCGATTACCACGGCAATTCTCGCGTCACCGGTCGACCCGACCACCACGTCGAGTTTTCCGTCCACGTTCACGTCGGCGACACGAATCTGCCCGCCGATTCCGATCGAATACTTGATGCCCGGGGCCAACTTCCCTTGGCCGGTGCCGAGAAACACTTCGAGCCCATCGGTGACGGCGTCGAGAATTCCGTCCCCGTTGAAATCGCCGGTGGCAATGCTGCCGCCGCCCCCTTGGTAGCCGGCCCCGTTGCCAAATGATGTCGGGTTCACGGTTACAGCGGTCGATCCCGTGGCGGTCGCAACGGTCGTGTCCCGGCCGGTGATCGACTGCGCCCCGCCCGTCCGAAGGATGACGTTGTGGAACGTATGCTTCCCGTTGTCGCCGGCGGTAAACGTGTAATCGGCCGGCAGGCCGTTCCCGGCCGTCGCCAGGGGGTCGGTGCTCGTGAAATGAATCGTGCCGGTGTAGGTGTTGGCGGTGGCGTTCGTCCGGTCGAGGGCGGTGACCGTGAGGTCGAAGCCTTGACCGGCGAGCGACGTCGGCGGGGAGGTGAGGGAATACGAAGAAAACGCCGGGGTGATTCCGGTCGAGTTCAGGGCGACCGTCACGCCACTCGAAATCAAATCGGGCAAGCCGTCGCCGTTCAAATCGGCCGCCGTCATCCCGGTGGCGCCCGAGAAGCTAAAGCCGCCCACGGTAATCGGCGGGGCGAAATGCCCGGGCCCGTCGCCGAGGAGAATCACCCCCGACGCGCCACTCACGGTCGGAATGAGGTCGGTCCGTCCGTCCTGGTCCAGGTCGGCTGCGGCCAAGTACGAAGCACCGCGCGTCCCGCCGCTCGTGAACGTACTCTGGGTCTGGAACGTCCCGTCCCCGTTCCCAAGGAAAATGCCGACGAACCCGTTTCCCCCGTAATTGACGGCCAAGTCGGCCTTCCCGTCACCGTTGAAATCTAGCCGTTTCCCGTTCGCGTCATTGGCGATCAATGCGTCCCGATTTCCGAAGACGGAGGATGTCGTGCCGTTCGCGTATTTCGACGTGAGTTGAAACGTTCCCGCCCCTTGATTGAGATAGATGCTCAATTGGCCGCCGTTAGACGGCCCGGCGTAGGTGGAGATGGCGAGGTCCGGCATTCCGTCGCCGTTAAAATCCGCGCTGTCCATTCCCCCCGCAGTGTTCACCCCCGGGGAGTAGTAGGTCGGAGCCGACAGTATGCCCGGCGTTCCGTTGTTAAATAATACCGCAACGCCGAAACTTTCCGTCAATACGGCGACGTCTTTTTTCCCGTCGCCGTTGAAGTCGGCGATCGCCAAACTGTCCGTAAAAAAGTTCGGGTACGCTACGGGGTACAAGTCCATGAATATGGGTTCCTGGAAGGTGCCGTCACCGTTTCCCGTCATGATCCCGATTTTCGATTCGAAAAAATTATCGCCCACAACAAGGTCGAGTTTGCCGTCGCCGTTCATATCCGCGGTCTTTATGACTGACGAATCCATGCCCGGGGAATATTGCACTCCGGGATATAATGAGCCGTTCGCTTTCCCGATAAACACTTCAAGTCCGGACGTTGCCACGTCCAAGATTCCGTCCCCGTTAAAATCTCCCGTCGCAATGCTGCCGAATCCGTCTTGATACCAGATCCCGGGGCCGAAGGAGATCGGATTCACCCGATCTTCCAAGCGAACGAAGTCGGGGAACTGCGTGCGACATTTCCGTCGGCCGGTGAGCGGAAGGCGAACCGTCTTTCGGCGAGGCATGGGCGATCCTCGATGAATTTGGTGAATTGTGGAATAAAACTTTACCAGTCGCCCCGCCCCTCCGTCAACGAATAAACCTCACGGTTTCCCCACCTTCGACTTCCATACCGTCGACAAGTAAGCTCCAAAACGTCTAAATAGACCTTACACCCAAACCTGGGCGATAACGGCAGGGGGCTTTCGAAAAATGCGCTTGCCCTGGGGAGGGGGTGCTGGGGCAACGCTCGGACCTTGACGGATTCCCCTTGACGGACCCCGTTCTGCCCGCCCGAGGGAACGGGCGAAAGTTCTGTTGGGGCTTCTGGATAACCGTGTTTTTTTTCTCAGATTAGTCGAATGGCTAACGAGATTCTCTCTAATTACAGAATCAGCAGTACTATTCACACAACTATGGCGTAGTAATACGCCTACCTTTTTATTGCGTGGTGCCCTGCGCCCGAATCTGTCCATAGAATAGTTTCAAAACGATTTCGGGTATGACATTATTCTATTCGCCGTCTTTCATGTATTTGTCGAAGATTTCCTCATTAATTTTCATTCGTTGATACAGGTTCTACGGCGTGCCGTCTGAAGTAGTTCGCGATCAATTTCGAAGAAGTTCTGATGTGCTTTTCCGATGGTTCCTTTCGTTTTCGGAAGCATCGGGTAACATCGCCCCCACTCCTCGCGGGGCGAACGAATCCCGTGCAGGAAACCGAAGGAGTATGCAGCATGACACGCAGACTTGGAAAGCGAACGAGCGGTTTCACCCTGATCGAACTGCTCGTCGTCATCGCAATCATTGCCGTCCTGATCGGCCTGTTGTTGCCGGCCGTGCAAAAGGTCCGAGAAGCGGCAGCCCGCGTCAAATGCCAGAACAATCTGAAGCAGTGGGGGTTGGCGCTTCACAACTTCGAATCGACCAACGGGCAGCTTCCCACCCAGGGCGACGTGCCCGTCGCCAACACGGGCGACCCGTGGTCGGCCCAAACCCGGCTTCTGCCCTACATCGAACAGGAAAACCTCGGC
>DASXPC010000085.1:0-3108 GCA_036493815.1 Fimbriiglobus sp.
GTCTCTCGCCATTTATTGGAGCGGTTCAAAGACGAACTAAAATTGGCCACCATCGAACCGCCGTGTGATGTAGCATTGCCTCGAGAAGGAGGGTCGTTTAAAGCAGATGCAGTTGCATATGATCTTGATGGTCGCAAATTCATTATCGAGTACAGACAACATAAGACATCACGATTAGCACAAGAGGCTATGTTCGCGTTGTCATATCGTGTGATCGAATCGAACTCGGCCGGTGGGTTTGTTGTCACACCATTGCCACTTCAAAAAGGTGCCAATCTATGTGCAAAGGCGAATAATATTCTGAGTATCGAGCTGGGCGAGAATAGCACTCCAGAAGAGTTTTCGATAAAGTTCCTTAACAAGATCTTTGTTGGTCTTGTCACAAGAATCGGCGTATCGAGCAGTTGCACAATGGAAGTAATTCGCAAATAGCGACGAATATGGAAGTGTAAGTTTATTTTGAATTGCTGGCCGTGTTTGAAGAGTGTTTTCAGAAAAGGTTTTGTTTATGCCGACTTACGACTACGTCTGCGACGCCTGCGGCCACGAGTTCGAGGAGTGGCAATCGTTCAAGGACGACGCCCTGACAAAGTGCCCGAAGTGCAAGAAGAAGAAACTCCGCCGCCTGTTCGGCGGCGGGGCGGCGATATTGTTCAAGGGGTCGGGGTTCTACGAAACGGATTACCGGAGCGAGTCGTACAAGAACGCGGAGAAGGCCGACGCGCCGAAAACGGACGCGAAGCCGGCCGAGGCTGCCAAAACCGACGGCTCCGCGACGAGTCCGCCGCCGCCGCCCCCGGCCGAGAAGAAGGGTGGTTCCGGGAAGGGCAAGAAGGACGGCAAGTAGGAAAAAGCCCGAAGTCTGGGTCGGGAAGGGCCGATGAATAAGACGACGTGCCCGATTTGCGACGCCGGCATGCCTGCGGACTGGTCCGAGTACCCGGACTACCCTTTCTGTTCGAAGCGGTGCCGGTTGATCGACCTCGGTCGGTGGCTCGGGGAAGGGTATCGCGTGGCCGACCCCGACGGGCGGAGCCGGTCCACGCCGGCAGAGCCCGGCAGCAACGACCGCTAACCCGGCCGGTCCTTCGGCCGATTCCATAAGCCCGGGCCGCGGCGGCCGCCGCGGCCCGGGGCGTTTTCAATGTGGACTGCGGGCGTCCCGCCCGCTCTGCTTCTAATCAACGAGCGGGCGAGCCGCCTGCGGACCACGGAACTACTTCCTCAGCCCCTCGGCCGTAAGCACATAAGCCACGATACTCTTCGTGTTCGCGGCGAAATCCCGCTCCGTGAAATAGTCGTTGAACGGCCACGCGACACCGACCAGCTTCGCATTTCCCTTTTCGGCCGGGACGAGGGCGTAGGCCCGGTCGGTGCCGCGGACGCGGAGACCGGGCGTGGCCGGGGCCCGTACGTACGCAACCCACCGACCGACCTCGGCATCGAATGCCAGGAAACCCGGGTCTTTCGTACCGGCGACGAGGACGCAATTGTCTTTGATCCAGTTAACCGATTCGAAGTCGCCGAGAGCCGCGGGGAAGTAAAGAGCGGTCTTCGGCTTGTCGGCCCCGAGCGGATAGACGGCGATGCGATTGCCTATGTCGTCGCTGAAGGCGACGAGTACCCGCGCCCCGGCCGGGTCCACGGCCACGGCACGGACGGCGGCCGTCTTCGGTAGTTCGACGGCGGAAGAGACCACTTTCCCGGATTGGACCGCGACTTCGAATACCCTTTCTCCGGTGACGAAAACGAGAGTGCGCCCGTCCACGGTCATGGCGATCGACTGCCCCTGACTTAACGGCGAACCGAGCGGTTTCTCGCCGACCGGCCCCGTCTCGACGACCGTCGCTTTCCTGCCTGCGTCGTAAACGGCCAATTCCCCCCGCGGACCGACGGCTACGACGCGGTCGTCCGTCAGGTAATAGCACGCGGCGAGGGCAAGCGGCTTCCCGTCGGCGGGGGGAAATGGCACGAACACCGAAGCCGGGGATTTGAGGTCGTCCCGATTCAGGTCCCAGATGGCGAGCGAACCCGGCGGACCTTCCACCGCGAGTTTCGATCCGTCCGGGGCGAGGGCGGCCATTCGGCCCGGGGCGAGTGCGGGAATTTCGATCCGGCCGGCTGGGACGCCCGAGGGTATGGCGAATCGGTCGACCGCGTCGGTCGCCCCCATTCCGTTCAGGCCGGCGAAGGCGCGGTGCAGAACGACGCCCATCGATCCGGCCGAGCCGATGAGGACAGTGTGGATCTTTTCGACGGGTACGGGCAGCACGAAGGATGCGTCGGCCTTTTCGACGAGCGTAGTCCCGGCCGGGGCCGGGGGGAGAACGGGACCACGCGCTTTCGTCCCGTGATGACCCTGCTTCGCATCGGCGAGGGGAACGGGGATTGGTTTCTCGCCGTCGGCCGGGGCTGGGTTCTTCGGCGGTTCAGGAGAGACGGGTTCGGTCAGGGTGGGTGTTGTTTTCGCAGGTTGCGGCTTCGGGCCGAACCGCACCCAGAGACCGTACCCTGCAATGCCGGCGAGGATCGCGCCGCCGGCCAGGACGAACCCGATCGCCACTTTTATTCCGCCGGTTCCCGATTTTGTCGGGCGGTATTTCTGACTTGCCGCGTCGGGGGTCTCGGGTCGTGTTGTGTCTTCACTGAGAAAGGCAAATTCCTGGGCTTCGGGCGGAGGGGGCGGCCCGGGAACCGTCAGCTTTTGTCCGCAGTTCGTACACTTTGATCGCTTGCCGGCCCGGTCGTCCGGGGCTTTCAGCGTCGCGGAACAGTGCGGGCAGGTGACGGAAATCGGCATGATGGAAAGGCAACCAATAGGACGCAGAAGTCTCCAAGACTCAGTGTTAATTCAGCATACCGGATAATTCATCTGTGGGAATCGCCACGTGCTTCGTGTCTCGGCCGTTGCCTTGCATTCCGCACGTCTCAGTCCTTTCCGAAGTAACTCTTCAATTCCCGCGCACCCTGCGGCGGGATTTTGTCGCTCGCCTTGTCGCCGGCGGTCAGGCCGAAGGCGATGCCGAGGAGGCTGCGGCCCGGCCGTTCGCCCGGCGTGAACGTACCGTGGCCCCAGTGCTCGCCCACCGCGGCGACGTCGAACGCGTC
>DASXPC010000086.1:0-7191 GCA_036493815.1 Fimbriiglobus sp.
TCGCGGTGCAACCGCCGAACCTGGCCATCCGTAACCATCGCATCCCTCCCAACTTGCGGGAGTTACGCTCATGGCCGGATTATCAAAAAGAGGGAATTCTAATTGTCGCTGGGTGGGGAAAAACAATCGCCGCTACACACCCAGCACAGGTACGACGACGGCACCTCCAGGAGGGGCCAGCCGCGGTACTTTCCCCAGGGCATGAACTCGTTGCCGAACATGATGCCTCCGGACCCCACTCGAAGAAGTAGGCCGTCGAAAAGGTGACAGCTGAGACCCCCTTCCCCTATCCCCCTAAATACTCTCTCTCTATTTTTTTTCTCTCTCAAAAGAAAGGGTGTCACTTCTGTCACTACACCGAGTTTTGCCTTGGATTCTCGGGAAACAGTGGTGACACCTCGGCCCGAGCTTGCTGTCACTTTCGTGACACCTGGTGACACTTAACCCTCCTCGGCCGCGACCAGGGGCGGCGTCGAGCTCCCGTACCCGTAGTCGGACCGGCCGTTTTTCTTCTCGACCCGGTACTCCAGCTGCCACCTTTGCGTCCCAGCTGTCACCTGCGGACCGTCCCAGTCGAAGCCGCGCAGGGCGTTCGTATCGTGCCTCCGGTACCACGGCCCGAGGTACTGTTTCACGATCCCGTCGACCGATCCCGTGGTGGTGCGCTTGTCCATCGCGAACAGCCACTGGGTGAGCATCACCGAGGGGATGCGCAGGCTGCACAGCAGGGCGTCGTGGCCCTCGTTCTTCATGCACGCGGTGAGGTGCTCGAAGTAGGCACTGCGGAGCTTGCTGTCGCCGTCCGCCCCTTCCCGCCGCGCGAGGATCACCTCCAGAGAGGCGTCCGGGTTCTCCGTCTTGCAGAGTACCTCGCTCACCCACGGCCCCCACCGGTCCGACAGCGTGACGTCGCTCGACTCCTTCACGAGAAGATGCCAGGCGACGTCGGCGACGAGTGCCGCCCGGTTCTCCGGATCGCCCCAGTACGCCAGCATCTGGGACTCCCAGCCCCGGTTCGAGTGGTCGGCCTTCTCCAGCCGGATGATCACGCCGCGGTCGGCGAGGTCCTTGCCGAACTGCATGGCGTTCGCGGTAATCACCCACGTCAGCCGGTTGGGCTTCGAGCCGCCCCCCTTGAACAGCACGTGCCCGCCGATGGACGAGGAGGTGACCATCGACTCGATGTTCTCACTCGCCATCTTGAACGTCTTGGCGTTGTCGAGGAACACGCTGCGGTACTTGTTCCCCGGCGTGAGCAGGTCCGACCGCACGCGCTCCGGTGACGAGGTGCTCAGGAGCCGGTACGGTTCGCCCGTCAGGCCGAGGACGAACTCGGCCAGCTTGGTCTTGCCGTAGCCCCGGCCGCCGTCCGGGTCGTATTCGCCCGTCTCGGACTCGATGACGATGATCGGCCGGGCCCCGCACGGCCCACCCCAGTAGGTTTGAAGGACGAACGTCTTGATGAGTTGCCGGTCGACCTCGGTGGCCGGCAGGAACCCGCCGACGAAGCCGTCGAGGGCGCCGTTGTCTTCGGGCTCGACCTGGTCGCACAGGTACAGCGTGTTCGGCACCGTCGGGAAGTGCGGGTGGTTCTCGTCGGTGAGGTACTGGGGCACGAACCGCGGGGCCGCCGAAAGGAATTCCCCCTTGGTCGGCGAGCCCTTCCCGAACGCCGGCCGGCACACCGAGGTGAGGAAGCCGAACAGGTCGTCGGCCTTGAGCATGGGGAAAGTCTTCCGGGCGGCCTCGTCGTACCCATTGAGCACGCCGGCGACGGAGACCAGGAGGTCCTTGTCGCCCGCGATCAGGCGGATGTCCTCGACGATCTCCTCCACGGACTTCTGGATCTTGGTCTGCGGGTCCCGGTTGACGAGCTCGGGCAGCTTCCCGTTGCCGCCGGCGCCCGGGTCGGCGGCTTCTTCCTCCTCGGCTTCGGTCTCTTCCTCGGCGTCGTCTTCGAGTGGTTCTTCGTAATCCTGGGCCATGGCTTATACCTTCCTGGTGCGGGGTTGGGATTTGGAAATGAAGTACTCGCGCAGGTCCTTGAACCCGCCGGGCGGGTAGACGCACTCGACGGCCCGGCCCAGGGCCTTCACCAGGTACGCGACCGTCTTCTTCGCCCCGACGAGGCCGGTGCCGTTCTCGTCGCGGTCGGCCACGACGCGGATAGTGTCGCCGTAGCGGGGCTTCCCCTCGGCCGTGAACTTCTTCAAGTAAGCGGCGAGCCACTCCAACGCCTGGGGCGACGGCGTCGCGGCCCCCTTGCTGACGGCCCAGTAGCCCGCGGTCCAGGCAGCCATCGCGTCCGTCTGGCCCTCGCAGACCAGCACGACGCCCTTCGGCTTTCCCGGCGGTTCGCCGCCCGGGGTCACGATCCCGCACCGGGAGTGGAACTCGATCTTGTCGCCCTTCTCGTCCCGCTCCTCGACGGTCAGGCACCACCGCCGCCCCTCGGGTGACCGGAGGGCGACGCCCACGATCTGCCCGTCGCCGTCGAGGTGGGCGATCGCCAAGTTGCCGCGTTCGTCTTCGCCGCACCAGTAAGCCCGGAAGGCGTCGACCGAGATGCCGGGGAGCCGGTCCGCCCACTCCCGGTAGGCGTGCACCCGCCGCCCGCTGTTGTCCCGTTCCAGGTCCCGCTCGGACCGCATTCGGTGGGTGCATTCCATCATCGCGGCCTGGAACCGGTCGCGGTGTTCGGCGTCCGACAACGCCGCGGCCGACAAGGGCGGTGCCACCGACGGGGTGAATCCGAGCACCTGCTTACGGCCTTGTTTTTTCGACCACCGCCTGGTCGACTCGTGCGTGAACGTCGTCGCCGGATCGACCCTCATGTTGCCGCAGATCTCGAAGAAGTCGCAGCCCCGGGAATGGCAGCAGAAGAGCAGCCGCCCGTCCTCGGCCTCGGCCTCGGTGATAGTCATCGAGGGGGTCAGGTCGACGTGATCGGCGTGAAGGCAGTTGGTGACCCACGTCCGGTCGCCCGTCCGCCGGAGCGTTCGACGCCGGCCGTCGGGGGCGGACTCGATCAGGCGGGCCCAAAAGTCAATCGCCCAATCATGGGCTCGGGCCAACGGGTGGATGATCTCGCCTTCGTCGACGTCGTAGTCGGGCTCGGGTTTCTTACGCGGCGGGACGTGACGGCGTGCGGCCTTGCCCGGTTTCCTGGGGGGCGGTACACTACTCATGTTCACGGACGTCTCCGAAAGGGTGATGGCGTCGGTTAGCCGCCGACGCCGGGGTTGAGTGATGTTGCTCGTTTCTCTGGTGCAGTGCCCCGACCCTCACAGTTCGGGGCACTGTGCGTTTAGGCCTTGGCCCGCTTCTCGAATCGGTAACGGATGCCGCCCCGCTCGAACACGAACATGTCGACCACCATGCGGACCTGAACCTCTTCGGGCAGGTGGCCCACGAACGCCAGCCACTGCTCCTGGGTGCTCGGCTTCAGCACCAGGTACAGCTCCTCGACGGTCGCCTCCAGTGGCGGCTTCGCGACCACGTCGTCGTACAGCTTCTTCAGGCCCGGGACGGCGAACAGCTGCCGGGCCAGTTCGGGCGTGCCGCCCTTGACAGACTCCTTCGGCTTGTCCATCGGCGTTACTCCTCCAGCGTGAAGTTGCACCAGACACTTTCGATCACGCGACCCTTGCTCTTCTGCATCGAGGCCTTGTTATCGACCTCGAAGTCGTGCCGGGCCCAGCCCTCCAGCCAGTCGTCGTACAGCCGGCATTCGTCCCGGGGTATTACGCCCCCGATGATTCGAGTTCCGCTCCGGCCCGCTCGCTCGCCCGGTTTCGCTGAGCGGGGGTACGCGGGGCCGGCCCGTCGGACGCCGGCCCGGAAAGGGCCGCCGTGAATCGCTCGACTGCGGCGAATGATGTGATGATCTGCGAGCCGGCACGGACATGCTCCAGCCGCACACGCCGGCTGGTGTGGCCAACCGCCCCGGTCGGGTAGACGCCGATCGTACACCACCTAAAGATGGTGCTGGGGTTAACGTGTTCTCGGCCTTCGCGGCCGGGGAAAATTGCGGCGACGCCGGCCAAAGTGAGCCGATCGCCGCCTCGAATTTCAGACAGGACGGACATTTGCAAACGCCTCGAAAGGGTCGGGACGCTTGCACGGTAGGGGATGCTCTGCATTGGGAAAACGCGGCTAATTAACTTGTCATTCTTTTCCGTTGAGTAGGTGCTTATTAGCCATCATGATTTTTCCGAACATGCTCTCGGAGTACCGGTCCACGATCCGAGCAACGGTCCGAGGGCTCAAGTCGTAGTCCCGGGCGATATCGCGCTTACTCTGGCCGCGAAGGGCCGCCAGGGCGATGGCTTTGTCTCGCTCGGGCTGCGGCTTGGGCCCGCGGTTCCGCCGCTTCGGGCCTGTGAAAATATCCTCCTGCACACGAACCAACGACCAGAATCGGTTCCTGTCATCCGGCGACAAGGCCCAGAAGCGCAGCCAGAGGTCGGCGGCCTGGGAGTCCGACGGCCAGCCGAAGGTGCGCGTCCAGTATCTGGCCAGGGAGCGCTTTGCGTTTGCCACTAGCCAACCTCCCGCGCGACTTCGGCCGCGAGTTGCATATCCCGTTCGGCGTAGACTTGCGTCACGTCCGCCCGCGCGTGGCCGAGCAAGACTTGGGCGGCTTCGAGGCCGTGCTGCCGGCGGACCCGGGTGGCGAACGAGTGTCGAAGTTGGTTTGGGTGCCAGTGTGGGATCACGTCGAAGTTTCCTTCGCCCGCGAGCCGTTTTCGCCGCGCGTTCTCCCGGATGACGCCCGATGCGACGGCTCGGGCGTACCGTTCCGTCGTGTAGTTTGCCCCGGGAGTTTTCTTCGCGGCTTTCACCCGCTTTGCCCGGTTCCGTTCCTGGTGCGACGGCCAGCGCGGCGTCTTCCGATTCGCGGCTCGGGCGACGTGGAACTCCTCGACCTGTCGGGCCGGGGAGAAAACGAAATCGGCCGAATCGCCGGTCGGGAACTCGGCCAGCAACGCCTGCCCCTGAGTGCCGACCGCAATCGACCGGGTTCGGCCGCGGTAGGTGGTCTTGTGCGTGGGCGGGTTAAAAAACCAAACCGGTCCCGACGTATCGAGGTCGCACCGGCGGACCCGGCACGCTTCGCCCGGTCGGCAACCCGTGGCCAGTTGGAACCGGACGAGGCCGGCCACATGCCGGGGGAGTTGGGGGAGCGTCGCCTTCACCGCGGCTTCGTCTACCGGCCGGATCGGTTCGGTTTCCCGAGCGTCTGTGCGGCCGAATTTGAGGCCGGCCACGGCCGCCAGTCCGTGATAGACCGTCGGGGCAATGAGTTCTTCTTCGGTTGCCCATTTGAAAAGTCGCTTCACGCGGCCGACCTGTTGGTTCACCAATCGCCGGCACCAGCCGCGGCCGATCATCGCCTGCCGGACGTCTTTGAGGGACCTCGGGCCGAACTCATTCGCCGGGGTATGGCCGTGGAGTTCGCGGACGACGCCGATGACGGTCCGGTACTTGTCGGCCTCGTTCGTCGCACCGGCGTCCGGCCGGCGGTAGTAGGCGTCGGCGAATCGGAGGAACGCGACCATAATTTCGTTGACTGTGGGTGAGTCGTTTGCGCCGGGCCAAAAGCCCCCACTGCGGTCGAGGGTGCTGCAAACCCTGCGGTACTCGGCGCGACTATCCGGGGAGTTGAACCGGCCGATCAGAACGTCTTTCCGTCCGCCTCCGGGCAGGGGGACGGAAACGGCAGCTTGGCCGGACTGACGGTGAAGACGGTAGGTCGGAACGGCGTTTCGGGGTCGGGGCACGGCGGACCTCAAGAGTTTTGCGGAAGTCTTCCGCACAACCCGGGTTTTCAGCCGCACCCGAGAACGCCTCGGGGTAAGTTTATCTACTTCGGCAACAAGGGATTATATCAGTGGGCCCGCTCGGATTCGAACCGAGAACCAAGGGATTATGAGTCCCCTGCTCTGACCGTTGAGCTACGGGCCCGTTTTGCTTGATATTCTAGTCTTTTATCAATTCTCCCGTTTCCATACCTATTCTGCATGCACCATTTTTCTACGCCCTTACTCCGGGCTTGCAGGGTCGAAATACACGAACCACACCCTTTGAAGTTTGGCCGGTCGTGGTAACGTCTCGTGGCCGGAAACGGTTCCCGCTATGGCAGCATAAGGGGACCGGCCCGCGGAGCAAGAAGGTTCGAGGGAAACACCGGTACTTCGGACCGGGCAAGGAAAGGCTTTGAGCGGTATGAATGGGAAAGGAAAAATGTGGAAGGCCACGGGACCCTCGACCGGTTTGATATGGAGCGCCCGATAGTAACTGACCCAAATGTTCAATGTCCGAAAAAGAAGTGAGAAACGGAACCGAGTTCATTTTAGAAACCTGTCCTTTAGCCCGATCACTGATCCCTATCGAATAAAAGTCGGGGTCAATCCGCGGTCCTGGGTTTTGAGACCGGTGGGTTTCCGCCGGGGTCGGCTTTGCACGGCCGAGGAGGTTTGCGGTTGGTGATTTGGTTTGTGGCACGGGTTAATCGTGTCGGCGGAATTCTTCGTAATCGCGCAATAGCGAGGCAAGGAATTCCACGGGCGTGTATTCGTCAAGTAAATTGGCGGTTGCCGAATAGTCTAATTTGTCGATGTATTTCGCCCTCATCTTCGATGCAAGCCGGATCCGGCTGGATCGCTCCATTCCTCGATACCGTTGCAGGAACTCGCGAAGGAGGTTGCGGTCTGCGGCGGTCAGGGCTGTGAGCTGGGACGGAGTGAACGTGATCTCGGCGGTGGCCAATTCCCCCAGTTCGGACTGGATTTCGGGACGGAGCTGGACGGCTCGTTCGCGGACGACAATCGTTCCGGCGGCCAGGTCACCGAGGCGTTGGCGGTTCGGGGTCAGGAGAATGAGGATTGCCCCGAGGATGTGAAATGCGGGCAGGAAATCGGCGACGGCCAGGAGGTTTCGGACGGCGGCGGCGCGGAAGTCGAGTGGGGACCCGCCGAATTGGATGGCCCGGATGCCGGCGATTCGTTTGCCCGGGGTTCGGCCGTTCCGCCGCAGCTCGAAGTAGATCCCGTAGCCGAGCCAGAGGCAATAGAGCACGGCGACAACGACCGAAAGCAAGGTCGGCGACGCGTCTTCGACGAGCTTATCTTTACCGAGGAGCGCCAGAATCACGGCCGTCAGGAGGAGAAGGAGAAAGGAGAGTAAAAT